>NZ_JBFODJ010000039.1:0-32053 GCF_040908265.1 Aeromonas sp. R5-1 | reverse complement strand
TATCTAAGGAGCAGGATCAAGCAAGCAGGAAAGTGGGATCAAGAGACGATCGTCTCATTTTTCCTGTGTCAATACTGTTCCGGTGAATACTTACGATCAGCCGGCTCGGCGCCGACCCCATCAAGCTCGGGCTGGACCTGCGCGGCGGCTCTCAGCTGCTGATCGGGGTGGACGTGGATTTCGTCATCGACAACCAGACCAAGAACCTGGTGGATACCCTGCGCACCCGTTTTCGCGAGGCCAACCTGCGGGGGGCCAGCGTGATGCGCACCGCCCAGGGGAGCGTGGCCGTCACCCTGCCCGACGTGGCGGGGCAGGAGGCCTGGCTCTCCATCATCAAGGAGAGTGCCGGTACCCGCCAGGATCAGTGGACACTGAGCCGTTCCGGCAATGCACTGACCCTGGTGCTGAGCGACGCCGAGCGCACCCTGCTGGTGAACAACGCCGTGACCCAGAACCTGTCGATCCTGAAAAAGCGGATCAACGAGCTCGGCATCGTCGAGGCCTCGGTGGTGCGTCAGGGGCAGGACGGCATCCGCATCGAGTTGCCGGGGGTGCACAACCCCAAGCAGGCGAAAGAGGTGATCGGCGCCACCGCGTCCCTGGCCTTCTATGAAGCCAAGGCCGACAGCCGCTTCTTCATGGCGGATCGCAGCGGCCAGGCGGTGGGGCTGGCCCGCCAGCCGGTGCTGAGCGGCGAGCACATCGTCGATGCCCGCGCCAACATGGGGGAGATGGGGCAGCCCCAGGTCAACATCGTGCTCGACACCCTGGGGGGGAGCAAGATGAACCAGTTCAGCCGCCAGCACGTGGGCAAGCCCATGGCCACCGTCTTCACCGAGTACAAGACCAACACCGAAGGCAAGCTGCGCGCCCGAAGCGAGGTGATCAACGTCGCCACCATCCAGACCGCCCTTGGCAACCAGTTCCGCATCACCGGGATTGGCAGCCTGCCCGAGGCCCAGGAGCTCGCCATGCTGCTGCGGGCCGGGGCCCTCACCGCGCCGCTGAAGATCCTGGAAGAGCGCAGCATAGGCCCGACCCTGGGTCTGCAGAACATCGAGGCGGGCTTCACCGCCCTGGCGTTCGGCATGGCGGGCATGATGCTGTTCATGATGGCCTGGTATCGCAAGTTCGGCTGGGTCGCCATCACGGCGCTGGTCGCCAACCTGCTGATGCAGGTGGGGATGCTGGCGGTATTGCCGGGGGCCGTGCTGACCCTGCCGGGGATCGCCGGTCTGGTGCTCACCGTCGGCATGGCGGTGGATACCCATGTGCTGATTTTTGAGCGGATCAAGGACCGGCTGCGGGAAGGGGGGTCTTTGGCCAACGCCATCGACTTTGGTTATCGCTCGGCGTTTCGCACCATCTTCGATGCCAACATCACCACCCTCATCTGCGCCGTGGTGCTCTATGCCATCGGCTCCGGGCCGCTGCAGGGCTTCTCCATCACCCTGATCCTGGGGCTCATCTCCAGCATGGTGACCGGCATCTGGGGCACCCGCGCCATCATCAACCCCCTGTGGGGCAACAGCCGCGCCAAGCTGCTGAGGGTATGACCATGAACCGACTTCATCACCATGACGCCGCGCCCGTGAGTCTGCATGACCTGCGCACCGACCGCTTCCTGCCGGGAAGCCTGTACCACCTGACGTCGAGGGAAGAACAATGCTGAGAATGATCCTGGCCATGGGGCTGACCCGCTGGCGCTATATCGGGCTGTGGGCCTCCGTGCTGCTGACCCTGGCCTGCGTGGCCGTCCTTGCGACAAAAGGGCTCGCCCTCGGGCTCGATTTCACCGGCGGGATCCTGCTGGAGTTTCGCATCCAGACCCTGAAAGAGGCCCATGAGCTCAATGCTCTGCTGACGGCGCCCCTGGCGGGGGTGGTGGAGCTGCACGGCGCCGGTGTGCCCGGCGAGTGGCTCATCAAGCTGCCCCCCCACGCGCTGCCCTGGGCGGCGGAGGATCTGGCGACCATGCTGGGGCAGCAACTCGCCTTGCCGGTGGAGCTCTTGCGCACCACCATCGTCGGGCCCCAGGTGGGCGCAGAGCTGTTCCAGCAGGGGATGCTGGCGGTGCTGGTGGCCTCGCTCGCCATCTCCGCCTACCTGGCGGTGCGCTTCGAGTGGCGCCAAGCCATCGGCATCCTGGTGTCGGTACTGCACGACGGTCTGGTGGCCATCGGGCTGCTCGCGCTCTTTGACATCGAGTTCGACCTCAACGTCATCGCGGGCCTGATGGCGGTGATAGGCTACTCCCTCAACGACAGCATCGTCATCTCGGACCGGTTGCGGGACTTGCTGGGGTCTCGTACCCGCATGGGGATCCACGAGTGCTCGGACGTGGCCATCAAGGCCACCTTCAGCCGCACCATGATCACTTCGGGCACCACCCTCTTCACCGTGGGGGCCCTGCTCCTGTTCGGCGGCGACGCCCTCTACGGCTTCTCCTTCACCCTGTTCGCCGGCATCCTGGTGGGGACGCTCTCCTCCATCACGGTGGCCTCCACCGTGCAGGAGCTGCTGGGGCTCTCCCCCCAGGCCTACCAGAAAAAAGAGGAGGAGCTGGCCGAGGCGGCGTGACCGGCGAGCGCCCTGTCACGGGGCTCATGGGCGGCCAGTGCGGCCGCCCCGGGCAAAAAAGGAAGGCGAATGCCTTCCTTTTTCCATTCTGCCAGAGGGGGGCGGCGGTCCCGAAGGCCGGGTTGGGGCGGCGGGTGTGACGCGGCCGAGCAGAAGTTGAAAAGTGTAATGAAATGCATGTTTTAGGCGCTATTTTCGGGGCCCGCATCGGCTGCACTGGCAGGGAGTCTATGGATGGAGTAAGCACTCATGAATATCGCTCGTCGGCTTCAACTCATTGCCCTGCTGGTCATGCTGGCCCTGGGGTGTCTCAGCTGGTTCAGCATCAGCAGACTCTCCTCCGCCAATGCGGATCTCAGCTATGTAACAGACAACACCGTCCCCAGCATTTCCACGATCAAGGAGATACAGACAGACTTCTACGCCCTGCATTCATTGATCCAGGCGCACGTGCTCAACACCGACGACGGCAAGATGAGTCAGATAAAGCAGAGCATTGCATCCCTTCACACCAAGATGGACGCCCTGCTGAGCCAGTATGAAAACGGGATGATCTCCAATGAGGAGGACAGGCAGCTCGTCGCCGATGATCGGCGCCTGGTTGCCCAGTACGGCAAGGCCTCTGAAGACGTCCTGCGCCTGTCCCGCGAGAACAAGAATGTGGAGGCCAGAGAGGCGATCGACAAGGAGCTTGCCCCCTTGTTTGAGCAGCTTTCCCAGGCCATCGACAAGCACGTCCACTTCAACATCCAGCAAGGTGACGCCGTCAAGCTGCGAGGCGAGCAGAATGCCGATAGCAGCATGCAGGCCCTGTTGTTCATCTCGGTGGGCGCGGGTGCCCTCACGCTGGTGCTCTTTCTCTGGCTGTTCAGGCAGGTCGCCAATCCCCTCCGTCTGGCCATGGCGACCCTGTCCGAGATCCAGCGCGACCTGAACTTCACCCTGCGGGCCAATGTGAGCCAGCAGGACGAGATCGGCCAGACGCTGACGGCGGTCAACCGCCTGCTGGACACCTTGCAGCAGACCTTCACCGAGTTCTCAGTGGGCAGCCTGCAGATCAAGAGCACGGCAGAGTCCCTCTCCCAGGCGGCCCAGCACATGGCGGAGTCGGCGAGTCAGGCCAATGACGCCACCAGCCTTATCGCCGCCGGGGTGGAGGAGATGAGCGTGAGCATCACGGACATCTCCCAGCGCACCCAGGAGACCAGCCGCATCACCAATGAATCCGGCAAGCTCGCCAGTGACGGCGGGGCCACCATAGAGCGCACTGTGCTCGCCATCAACGACATCGCCGACGCCATTCGTCAGGCCTCCCGCGATGTGACGGCGCTGGGGGAGGGGATCTCCCGCATCGGTGGGGTGGTGAACGTCATCAACGATGTGGCGGGGCAGACCAACCTGCTGGCGCTCAACGCCGCCATCGAGGCGGCGCGGGCCGGTGAGCAGGGACGCGGCTTTGCGGTGGTCGCCGACGAGGTGCGCAAGCTGGCGGAGCGGACGGCCCAGTCGACCCAGGAGATCTCAAGGACGGTGGAGGCTATCCAGCAAGGGTCCGAGGCCACGGTGGCCAGAATGGTCCTGGTGGAGGAGAAGGTGGCGCAAGGGGTGGCCATGGCGACGGAAAGCGGGGCCATCATCACCCAGATCCGCCAGGCCTCCCATCGCGTCATGGATCAGGTCGGCGAGATCACCCTGGCCATCCGCGAGCAGACCTCGGCGGCGGAATCCATCGCCCTCCAGGTCGAGCAGATAGCCCAGGTGGTGCAGCAGACCAGCAGCACGGCGGAGGAGACCTCCGCCGCCGCAGAGGAGCTGAACGTGACCACGGAGAATATCCACCAGCAGATCTCCCGCTATCGCATCCAGTGAGGTGCGGATCGGTTGTTCTCTCCCCGCCATGCCCATGGCGGGGATTTTTTTATGTCAGAACCCCGAACCGGGCTGTTGCAGGAAGGCGGCCTCTTCCTCCGTGCTCGCCCTGCCCAGGATGGCGTTGCGGTGGGGGAAGCGGCCAAAGCGATCGACGATCACCTGGTGGCGGCGGGCAAAGTCGGCAAAGCCTTCGAAGGTGGTCCGGGCCGGGTCTGTGGCCTGCTCGTCGGCCAGGGCCTCGAACAGGGCGACGCTTCTGGCCTGCTGCTCTTTGGACTCCGCGTGCTCGAGGGGCAGATAGAAGAAGACCCGGGCCAGCGGCGAGAGCCCCTTGTCGACCACGAGGGTGAGCCCCTTGAGGCACAGCGCCCTGGCCTTGTCGTCCTGGGCGAAGGCGGCGGGGGTGTGGCGGTGAAGGTTTCGCGGCAGCTGGTCCAGCAGCAGGATGAGGGCCAGGCGCCCTGCGGGATCGTCCTCCCAACGGGCGAGCTCGCCCGCTGCGGCACGGGCCGCCAGTTCGCCGAAGCGTGAGGCCAGCAGGGCATCGGTCTCGCTGCTCTTGCCCCACCAGAGGGGGGCCTGACGGGCGGCACGGGGAGCGTCGTCTGCGTCATCGCCAAACCAGAAATCGAGCAGAGGTTGCCAGGGTTGCATGGGAACTCCTTGGGCCGGTGGCCGTGAGGTGAAAACGGAGCAGGGGATCTGCCATGGGGGGCTGCCGCCGTGGCGGCTTCCCGTTACACTGTGCCATCTTTTGCCCCAAAGGGTGATCCCCGGATGGGCCCGTGGTCCCCTGACCCCCTCATCACCCTGACCGGGGCAGCCCGGATGTGTCCCACTCAATAGAAGGAATGCCAGATATGGCCGGAGCCAGTTTGTTGACCCTGCTCGATGATATTGCCAGCGTGCTCGATGATGTCGCCCTGATGACCAAGGTGGCGGCGAAGAAGACGGCCGGGGTGCTGGGGGACGATCTCGCCCTCAATGCAGAGCAGGTCTCCGGGGTGCGGGCCGAGCGTGAGCTGCCGGTGGTGTGGGCGGTGGCCAAGGGGTCGTTTCGCAACAAGCTCATCCTGGTGCCTGCCGCCATCGCCATCAGTGCTCTTATCCCCTGGCTCATCACCCCGCTCCTGATGCTGGGGGGGGCCTACCTCTGTTTCGAGGGGGCGGAGAAGCTGGTCCACAAGTTCCTGCCCCACGAGGAAGAGGCGCATCAGGCGGCGCCGGTGCCCGAGGATCTGGCGGCCTATGAGCGCCAGAAGGTAAAGGGGGCCATTCGCACCGATTTCATCCTCTCGGCGGAGATCATCGTCATCGCCCTCGGCACCGTGCAGGGGTCGAGCCTGGGCCTGCAGATCGCCGTGGTGGCGGGCATCGCCCTGCTGATGACCGTCGGGGTCTATGGCCTGGTGGGGCTCATCGTCAAGCTCGACGACATCGGTCTGCACCTGCTGCAAAAGCCCGATGGCGGCGCCGTGCGCCGGGCGGTGGGGCAGGGGCTGCTGGTGACGGCGCCCCGTCTGATGCACCTGCTTGCCCTGGTGGGCACCATCGCCATGTTCATGGTCGGCGGCGGCATTCTGGTCCATGGCTGGCCCTTCCTCCATCATCTCATCGAAGGGACGGCGGACACGGTGGCCGCCCTGCCCGGGGTCGGCGGGGTACTGGCCGTGGTGACGCCCACCCTGCTGAGCGCCTTGGCCGGCGTGGTGGCAGGGCTGGTGCTGGTGGTGGCCATGACCCTGGTGAGCAAGCTTCAGCCCGCCAAATAGGTCGCTTGTCGGGGGAGGGCCGACAGGGGCCGTCGCACCCGGGGGCGCTCTTCTGCTGGTTGCCTCGAATGGGGGCTAGGCAAGTGCCTGGCCCCCTTCGTACTATCCGGTTTCACCCGCCCGCAGAGGCGGGGTGACCCGATATGGACGCAAACAGACAAGGACAACCATGAAACCACCCGTTTGGCGAGATGATCACATCTATGCCGCCCCCGACGATCCTGCCATCGAGGCCGCCTTCCAGGAGGCTGCCCGCGCCCTCACCCGGCTTGACGCCCTCCTGGCGGACCTGCCGGATCCCGCCCATCCCGTTGCGGATGCCAATGCCCTGCGCCACCTGCTGCGGGCCATCCGCCGCGAGGCCAACGGGGTGAAGAGCCTGGCCTGGAACAGTCAGGTCTATGGTTACAACCGGCTGAGCCAGAACGGGCGCGACGAGGAGGCCCGGGTACTGCTTTCCCGGGGCCAGCAGCTGGAGGCGACCCTGGCCCAGCGCAGCAAGCCGGTGGACCTGTTCTGGGTTCGCGCCCCCGAGTCACTGGTGTGCACCCTGCTGCAAGACCCCGAGCTCTTCGAGCTGGCCTACCAGATCCATCACGACAGAGCGCTGCAGGATCAGTGGCTTTCGCTCGAGAGCGAGCAGCTCATCGAGGGGTTGGCGGTGGACGGCCTGCAGGGGTGGGGGGATCTCTACGACAACCTGGTGGGGCGGCTGCTGCCGGTGGTGGAGGGGATGCCCATGGGGCTTGCCCAGGCGGACAACCTGCTCGCCCACCCGGACAGGGCGCGGCGCGCCAGCGCCTGGCACGCCATCCAGGACGCCTGGGAGGCGGAGCAGGAGACGGTGGCCGCCATTCTCAACGCCATCAACGGCTGGCGCAACGAACTCGGCCGCCAGCGCGGCAAGGGGCGCAGGCTGGATGCCCTCGAGGTCACCTGCCATCAGGAGCACATCACGGGCGCGACCCTGGAGACCCTGATGGCGGCGGCCGAGGAGCACAGGGAGCTCGGGCGCCGCGCCTTGCGTGCCATGGCCTGTGCCCAGCAGATCACCGACTTCGCCCCCTGGGATCTCTTTGCCCCGGCGCCCCAGGCCGTACACGGCAAGTTCGGCGTCGAGCAGGCGCTGAATCTGGTGATGGAGGCCTTTGCCGCCTTCGATCCCGAGATGGGGGCGTTTGTCCGCATGATGGCCGACAAGGGGTGGATCGATGCCGCCCCGAGCGAGCACAGGCGAAGTGGCGCCTATTGCACCGAGTATGCCGATCCACCCGAGCCAAGGGTCTTCCTCACCTTCGAGGGGACCATGGACAACGTCATCACCCTGGCCCATGAGCTCGGTCACGCCTGGCACAGCTGGTTGCTGCGGGATCTTCCCTTCGAACAGCGGGGCTACCCCAAGACGCTGGCGGAGACCGCCTCCCTCTTTGCCGAGATCCTGGTGCGCGATGCCCTGCTGGCCGCCACCGACAAGGTGGAGCCGCGCCGGGCCATCGCCTGGCTGGACGGGGAGCGGGCCGCGAGCCTGCTTCTCGACATCCCCGCCCGCTTTGCCTTCGAGCGCGCCCTGGTGACGGCGCGGGAGGCGGGTTACGTGGGGGCGAGCCAGATGCGGGAGATGATGAAATCGGCGCAGCAGCAGTGCTATGGTGACGCCCTCAGCCAGTATGACGAGCTGTTCTGGGCCAGCAAGGGTCACTTCTCCATCGCCGAGTCCGGGTTTTACAACTACCCCTATCTGTTTGGCTATCTCTTCAGCCTGGGGCTCTATGCCCAGCATGCGCGGGCCGGGGGCGAGTTTGTGCCCGCCTATCGCGCCCTGCTGCGAGATACCGGCCGCATGAGCGCCGAGGCGCTGGTGGAGAAGCACCTGGGGGTCGACATCCGCGAACCCGGGTTCTGGCAGGAGAGCCTGCGCTATGTGGAAGAGGCGGTGGTGCGCCTCGAGCGGCTGGTGTGATGCCTGCCCGCGAAGGTGGTGGCTCTGGCCACCTGGATTTCACGACGGGCCAGGCCCGTCCCTGACGATGAGCGTTCGATGCAACAACGAGTCTATCCACAGCAGTGGCAAAATGATCACATCTACCCCTCCCTCGACAGCTGTGTCCTCGAGGCGGACATGAGCCTGGCCCGCGCCAGCCTGGCCGAGCTGAGCGGTTTTATCGAGGGACTGACCCTGGTTCCTCGCACTCCAGGCGCCTTGCAGGACTTCCTCAGGGAGGTACGCCTGCGGGCCCGGCGCATTCGCGACATCGGCTGGAACATCGCCGTGCTGGCCGCCTGCAAGGGGAGCCAGGACGCCCGGGATCCCCTCGCCAAGCAGGTTGCCTCCCGGGCCCGGGCCCTCAATGCGGATCTGTTCAAGACGCTTGCCCCCATCGAAGATCTGATGCTGGGGCTGCCTGCGCCCGAGTTTGAGCAACTGATGGCCGACCCCCTGCTCGGGGAGGAGGGGTACCGGCTGCGCCACGAGCGTCGCCTGCAGGATCAGCGGCTGCCGGTGGAGGCGGAGCAGCTGGTCATCGGCCTTGGCACCGACGGCCTGCACGCCTGGGGCAACCTCTACAACGATCTGGTGGGCAAGATAAGGCTGGTGATCGCGGGTCGCGAGATGGGGCTGGCAGAGGCGAGCAACCTGCTCTCCAACCCGGATCGTGCCCTGCGCAAAGAGGCCTTCGATGCCATCAGCGCCGGCTGGGAAGGGGAGCAGGAGACGGTGGCAGCCATCCTCAACGCCCTCAACGGCTGGCGCCTGGAGCTCTCGCGCCAGCGCGGCAAACACCGGCGCCTCGATGCCCTGGATCTCTCCTGCCACCAGAGTCACATCGAGCGGGCGACCCTGGATACCCTGATGACGGAGACCTGGCAGGCCCGCCATCTGGGCCAGCGGGCCCTGGGGCTGATGGCCGGTCACCTCGGCCTCGAGGTGCTGGGGCCGGAGGATCTCTTTGCGCCGCCCCCTGCCGCCAGCCGCCGGGAGATCCCCTTCGAGGAGGCGGTCGACATCATCGCCCTGGCCTTCGCGCGCTTTGACCCCGAGATGGGGGACTTTGCCCGCATGATGGCCGAGCGCGGCTGGATTGATGCCGCCCCCACCCCCAACCGGCGCACCGGGGCCTATTGCACCAAGTTTGCCGAGCCGGTGGAGCCGCGGGTCTTCATCACCTATGCGGGCACCATGGACAACGTCATCACGCTGGCCCACGAGCTCGGTCACGCCTGGCACAACTGGCTCATCCGCGATTTGCCCATGAGCCAGCGCAGCTACCCCATGACCCTGGCGGAGACCGCCTCCATCTTCGCCGAGACCCTGGTGCGCAGCGCCCTCTACGAGCAGGCCCGAAGCGCCGAGGAGCGTCTGGCCATCGCCTGGGCGGATGCCGATGGCGCCGCCACCTTCCTGGTCAACATCCCGGCCCGCTTCGACTTCGAGCGGGCCCTGGTGGCCGAGCGCGAGCAGGGCTATGTGTCGTCGGCCCGGCTCAAGGGGCTCACCGACGAGGCCTGGGGGCGCTGGTACGAGCAGAGCCTCGACCGTTATCACCCCCTGTTCTGGGCCGCCAAGGCGCACTTCTCCATCGCGGGCTTCGGTTTTTACAACTACCCCTACCTCTTTGGCTATCTGTTCAGCCTCGGGGTCTATCAGCAGCTGATGAGCCGCCAGGCCGCAGGGGAGGAGGGGGTGGCGAAGGCCTACCGCACCCTGCTGCGAGACACAGGTCGCATGAGCGCCGAAGAACTGGTCGAACGGCATTTGGGGCAGGACATTCGAAAACCCGCCTTCTGGCAGGGGAGCCTGGCCCTGGTGGAAGCGGCGGTGGCGCGCTTCGCCCAGTGCGGCAGTTAACCTCGCCAGACCCGGTTTGCGCCATGTCCCGCTGGGGCATGGCGCTGCCACAGCGGCCCCGACGCGCGGTTTGGTGGCCCGAAGGGGCGTGATCCAAAGCAAGAAAGTGGGATGTTTTGGTGGCGCAAGGCCCTGTCGCTGGGGTAGTTTCGATAGAACCGACACAGTTTTTGAGGTCTTGTCCATGATCATCTATCTGCATGGCTTTGATGCCACCAGCCCCGGCAATCATGAAAAAGTGCTGCAGTTGCAGTTTATCGATGATGATGTGCGTTTCGTGCACTACAGCACGGTTCACCCCCGCCACGACATGAGCCATCTGCTCAAGGAAGTGAAGAAGCAGCTCGACATGAGCACCGATCCCAAACCCCTCATCTGCGGCGTGGGCCTGGGTGGCTACTGGAGCGAGCGGATCGGGTTTCTGTGCGGCATCAAGCAGGTGGTCTTCAACCCCAATCTGCACCCGGAAGAGAACATGCAGGGCAAGATCGACAGGCCGGAAGAGTACGAGGACATCGGCACCAAGTGTGTAACCGAATTTCGTAATAAAAATTCAGGAAACTGCCTGTGCATCCTTTCCGTTCAGGATGAAATCCGCGATAATCGGGACACTGAACGTGAATTGAAGAACTATTACGACATCGTATGGGATGAGCGCGAGACCCATAAGTTCAAGAACATCTCGCACCATCTGCAACGGATGAAGGCCTTCAAAGAAGCCTGAGCCATCACGTCAACCGATTTCGTTTTAGGGAGCCAATGGCTCCCTTTCGTTTTGAGGAACCAAGGAAAATCATCATGATGAATATTGTCGTTGTAGGCGGTGGCGCCGGTGGTCTCGAGCTTGCGACCAGCCTGGGCCGCAAGCTGGGCAAGAAGAACAAGGCCAGGATCACCCTGGTGGATCGCAATCGCACCCACCTGTGGAAACCCCTGCTGCACGAAGTGGCCACCGGCTCCATGGATGCGGGCATCGATGCCCTGAGCTACCAGTCCCACGCCAAGAACCACGGCTTCGAATTCCAGCTCGGCAGCCTGACCGACATCAAGCGCGACGAGAAACGCATCGTGCTGGCCCCCATCCACGACGAGAGCGGCGCCCTGGTGGTCAACGAGCGGGAAGTGGCTTACGACATTCTGGTGATGGCCATCGGCTCGGTCTCCAACGACTTCAACACCAAGGGCATCAAGGATCACTGCATCTTCCTGGACAGCCCCTCCCAGGCGCACCGCTTCTACAACAGCATGATGAACCGCTTCCTGCAGTTCGCCACCGAATACCAGCCCGGTGACAAGGTGAAGATCGCCATCGTCGGCGGCGGCGCCACCGGCGTCGAACTCTCCGCCGAGCTCTACAACGCGGTGGAGCAGCTCTACGCCTACGGCTTCAAGAACCTCACCACCGACAGCCTCAAGGTGACCCTGGTGGAAGCGGGCCCCCGCATCCTGCCGGCCCTGCCGGAGCGCATCAGCGGCTCCGCCCATCAGGAGCTGGTGAAGCTGGGCGTGGACGTGCGCACCGCCACCATGATCACCGAGGCCACCGCCGAGGGCCTGCACACCAAGGATGGGGAGCTGATTGAAGCAGACCTTATGGTGTGGGCCGCGGGCATCAAGGCGCCGGACTTCATGAAGGAGATCGCGGGCCTGGAAACCAACCGCATCAACCAGCTGGTGGTCCACGAGACCCTGCAGACCACCCGGGACGAGAATATCTTCGTCATCGGCGACTGCGCCGCCTGCCCGCAGCCGGACGGCAAGTTCGTGCCGCCCCGCGCCCAGTCCGCCCACCAGATGGCGACCCAGGCGTTCAAGAACATCCTGGCCAAGATGAACGGCGGCGAGATGAAGCCCTACCGCTACCACGACCACGGCTCCCTGGTCTCCTTGAGCCGCTTCTCCACCGTGGGCAGCCTGATGGGCAACCTGATGCGGGGCTCCATGATGGTGGAGGGCTACATCGCCCGCATCGTCTACATCTCCCTCTACCGGATGCACCAGGTGGCCCTGCACGGCTACATCAAGACCGGCCTCATCATGCTGGTGGGCCGCATCAACCGGGTGCTGCGCCCGAGCATGAAGCTGCACTGAGTGCATGGCGGCTGCCGCTGCGAACATCAAAAAGGAGAGGCTTGCCTCTCCTTTTTTTATGGCCGACGCGGGGCGCTCCTGGCAGCGCCTGCCGCCGTTCAGGGCGAAGACGCAGAGGGCCGGTGCAGCTGCCGTCGTGTCTGCATCATCAAGGCCCCGCTTTCATCGCGGCCCGGAAGCCCTCTCCCCAGCACCGGTGCCCAAGGTCGCTGTGCGGGGGAAAGTGGCACGACACAGGCTCTATGGATGGCTCCTTGATGAACCTGGCGGGCGCTGTGCTTGAAGCCCCTGGCCACGCCGGGCTTATGCTTTGGCCAACGCCTTGCTACCATGACGGCAACGGTGCTTCGCGCACCCAGCCCAACTCACAGGAGACCTCATGATCCTCTCAACCACCCCCACCCTGGAAGGCAAGACCATTCGCGAGTACCGCGGCATCGTCGTGGGCGAAGCCATCCTCGGCGCCAACATTTTCAAGGATCTGTTCGCCGGCATCCGCGACATCATCGGCGGTCGCTCCGGCGCCTACGAAAAAGAGCTGGCCCGGGCCCGGGAGATCGCCTTCGAGGAGCTCAAAGAGCGTGCCCAGGCGCTGGGGGCCAACGCCGTGGTGGGCATCGACATCGACTACGAGGTAGTGGGCCAGAATGGCAGCATGCTGATGGTCAGCATCAGCGGCACCGCCGTGGTGGTGTGAGCCTGCGCTCACGCCGTTAGAAGCCAATGCCCAAGCCGATCGCGAGATCGGCTTTTTTATTGGGGAACGGCGGCGGGATGTCGTCGGGAGAGGCGGGAACTGACCTCGCGGCCATGTATCAGCGCGTGATAGGCACCTTAAAGCCGGGAAAAGGGCGCGATCTGTGCTGTTATTGTTCAGTTTTTGTGTGCATTTAGCGAAAGTCATTTAATTTTTCTAAACAAAAACGAGCACTGTGAGTGCGATTTTTCGCCCTTGCCGGGCGTTCAAAGGCCGCAGTAGGATGCAGTCTGGCGCCGGGCTCGCATTTCCCGGCGGCGTTCATCTCATATGGCAGGGCTGCATCCATGACCTTACTCAAACCGCCGGGGCTCAACCCCGGCGACACCATAGGTTTCTTCTCCCCCTCCAGCGCAGCCACCGCCTGGGCGCCGAACCGCTTTGCTCGCGCCAAGGCTTATCTGGCGGCGCAGGGCTTCGAACTCAAGGCGGGCAGCCTGACCGGCGAACAGGATCACTGGCGCTCCGGCTCCATCGCGGCGCGGGCTGACGAGCTCAATGCCCTCATTCGCGATCCGCAAGTGCGAGCAATCATGTCGGTGATTGGCGGCAGCAACTCCAACTCCCTGCTGCCCTACCTCGATTTTGATGCGCTGAAGCGGGATCCCAAGATAGTCATCGGCTACTCCGACGTAACGGCCCTGCTGCTCGGCATTCATGCCCAGACCGGCCTCGTCACCTTCTATGGCCCGGCGCTGGTGGCTTCCTTTGGCGAGCTCTCGCCGCTGGTGGACGAGACCCTGGCCGGCTTCCTGTCCGTTTGCATGGCCGGTGGCGCCAGCCTGCCCCACCGGTTGCCGACTCCGACGCAATGGACCGAGGAGCGGCTCGACTGGGAGCATCAGACCCGGGCCAAGCAGTGCTGGCCAAACCGGCTGATCTCGGTGGGCACTGGCCGGATGCGGGGTCGGCTCATTGGCGGCAACCTCAATACCCTGGCAGGGATCTGGGGTTCCCCCTTTATGCCGTCCATCGAGCGGGGCGACATTCTGCTGCTGGAAGACAGCCTCAAAACCGCCGAGACGGTGGAGCGCGCCTTCACCCACCTCAAGCTGTGCGGGATGTTTGATCGCATCGGTGCCCTGGTGCTCGGCAAGCACGAGCTGTTCGACAGCCAGGGCAGCGGCAGGCGGCCCCTCGACATCCTGCTGGAGGTCGTGGGGGAGCCGACCTTCCCCATTCTGGCGGAGTATGACTGTGCCCACACCCACCCCATGCTGACCCTGCCCCTTGGCATCGAGGCCGAACTGGATCTCGATGCCCAGAGCCTCACCCTGTGCGAGTCCTGGCTTGGGGAGTGAGTCACTGCACTGCCTGCCATAGTTGCATCGGCACATAGACAAAGAGGCCGCTCGGGCGACCTCTTTGTCGTCTGCTACTTCGCTTCGGATCAGGGCAGGGCATCGGCCCGGAAGGTGTTGCAAGGATCTGTGTCCCTCGTGTCTCAATCGATCAGGGCAATGCATCGGGCCGGAAGCTGGCGCGGATCTGCGGCACCAGGGGGGAGGGGTCGAAGCCTTTCTCCTCCCCGAGCACCGGGTGGAGCAGGGGTTGGTCCCGGATAGGGGTGAGGTCCCCCGCCAGCAGCTGCCTTGTGGCTTGGCCCATCTGGTAGAGCTGGCGCACCGGGTCGAACTGGCGGGCGAGATCCAGCCCGTCCCCGGCCCGGGTGAAGGCCATCATGGGGATCTGGTAGCTGGCATCCCGTGGCGGTTTGGCGCCGTGGATACCCTTGCCCGCCGACATCAGGAAGGGCTGGTGGTCCCCGAAGGCCACCACCAGGTAGCGCTTGCCGGAGTTGTCCAGGGTCTTGAGCAGCCGCTCCAGGGAGGCCATGGCGTCCACCACCCCGGTGTAGTAGGTGTTGAGCAACTGGGTATCCGCCGGGCTCTGATCCGGGCAGGCGCCGCTGCGTTGCTGGGCCCGGTAGCGATCCCCGTCGAAGGGGCCGTGCCCCTGCATGGTGACCGCGTAGGCGAACAGGGGCTGATCGTCCTGGTTGCTGCGTTTGAGCAGGTGATCGATGAGGGCATCGTCGGAGATATAGAGCCCCTTGTGCTCGAGGGCGGTGAAGCGGGTATCGAACCAGCGCTCCTGGTAGCCGAGGGCCGGGATCGCCTTGGCGCGGCCCCAGAACTTCTCCACATAGGGGTGGGCGAACAGGGTCTGGTAGCCGCTTTGGGCTGCACTGCGCGCAAGGCCGGGCACCCGGTCCGAGAGGTAGTAGTAGGGCACCACCCCCTGTTTGAGCAGGCCCACCGGCAGGCCGGTGTTCATCTCGAACTCCGCCAGCACCGTCATGCCCCCCGTGGTGGGGGAGTGGATGGTCTTGCGCCATTGGGCCACGCTGGCGGGCAGGCTCAAGGTGGGGGCGGGGGCGCAGAGACGGCCCTGCCAGTCAAGCCAGAGCGACTCGTATTGCAGCACGATCACCAGATCGAAGCGGGGAGCCCTGGGCTGGGCGGGCAGGCTCAGCTCCGGGGTGCGCTCGTTGATCTGCAAGGGGTAGCGAAACACGTTGCCGCTTTGCAGCATCTCGTCCACCAGGTTGAACAGGTAGAGGCCGGGGCCGGCGCGGATGATGTCCCTGTGGTAGTTCACCGCCCTGTCCACATAGCGGATGTTGGCCCCGAGCAGCTTGTTGCCGGTCTGGGTGGCGAACACGCAGAGGGCAAAGAAGGCGGCGGTGGCGGCGGCGGTGCGCAGCAAGCCCCGCAGGATCCAGCGGGAGAGGGCGAAGCGCCACACCAGAAAGAGGAGCCCCAGCACGACGAGCACCGGCACCACAGGGTGCTGATCGAGCAGGATGTGCAGCAGGGCCAGCAGGTTGCCCAGATCGTCCCCCCCCAGCGGCACCCCGTAGATGGCGATCTTCATGAAGTTGGCGAGCAGCCCGATGCCCGAGAGGGCGGTGAAGAGCAGCCCCATATAGAGGCTGAAGCCTGCGAGGGCGCAGAGGCTCCAGCCCAGCACCATGCTGCCCCAGGCGAGGTAGTAGTGCTCGGGCCGAAAGCCCGACCAGAACAGGAATTCCCCCAGCTTGAACACCACGAAGCCGTGCAGCAGCACGAAGGTGAGGTTGCCGAGCAGCAGGCTGCCTGCCACCCGGGCGCGGTAGCTTCGGCGCAGCCGCGGCAGCAGGGTCTTGAGCACGGCGGCGCTCACCAGCAGCACCAGCAGCAGGCTGGTCATCAGGTAGAGGAGGTTGAAACCGCGCTCCGGCAGGGTCTGGAGGATCTGGCTGTATTCGGCGCTCTCCGGCCTGTCTGCCAGCAGCAGCCCGATGCGCAGCTGGTAGCGGCTGTCCAGGGCGTCGTCGGGGGCGCGCAGGGCGCTGTTGAGGCTCAGGGTGCAGCGCTCCTTGCGGCACTTCTGGCGCTTGTCCACCGCCTGGCTCAGCTGATCGATGCGCACCCCTTTGTCGTTGAGCAGCTCCACCCGCACCCTGTCCCCCTCCTGCAGGGGTTTGAGCAGTTGCCACTGGCTGCGCACCACCAGATAGAAGCCCCGGTTGTCACTTTTGTAGAGCAGGCTGTAGCGATTGAGGGTCGCGATGGGCTGATCCGCCGGGCCCAGAATGAGGGGGGCGGCACGCCCGAGCCAGCTGACGGGGTTGAGCAGCGGCAGGGCGAGGGTCAGCAGCAGCAGGGCGGTCAGCAGACCCAGCAACAGCCCGGCCAGGGGCTGGGAGGCGGGGCGGTGGCCGGTGACGGGGGCATTCATAAGGGCTCATCCTTGGAGCGGTCATGGCAGCGACGACTGCCTCTATTTTGACCCGATGGTGCGTGGCTTGTTCCTTGATGTCAATTTAATGACAACAAGATGAATATTCCGTGATGAGCACTGTGAAGCAATTTGTGATCCCGATCCGCCAGGGGCACTCATTCTGTGATGAAAGCGTCATCATGAGCCTTTGCTGCTGGTCTGGGAGGGGGGCGCTGTTTAGTCTCTCAGTAACGATTGGAGGTACATGTATGAATCCCAAAGTTGCGGCGCGTCAGGCCAGATTGCTCCAGATGCTGGAGAGCAAAGAAGAGATCCGGATCGGGCGGGAGCGGGACTGCCCCCTGCCGCTGCCCCAGCTCGTCCGGCTGACCGAGGATCACCCGGACGTCGTCAAGGTCTACGGTCACGGGCTCACCGCCGAGGTGTTCCATCTCAAGGTGGAGGGGCACCACTGGTGCCTGAAACGCTGCCGCCAGGACTCTCTGGTGGCCAATGTGGACGGCAAGACCGCCTTTCTCACCGAGCTGGAGCGCCGCCGGGAGATAGAGAGCCTGCGGGAGCTGCACCCCACCATCCTCTCCAACGTGGTCTGCACCAGTTTCGGCTCCGCCCGGGCCGGGGTGCTGGTCTCCCCCTGGCTGCGGGGGGAGCCGGTGCGCACGCTCTGCGAGCGCAACCTGGCGCAGATGCTGGCGGTGGAGGCGGAGTTGGCCCGCTGGGGCTGGTTTGACTGGGATCCGAGCCCGGGCAACCTGCTGGATGACGGCCAGCATATCTCGGTGTTCGATTTTGGCTACATGTGGCCCTTCGATCCCCTGCACGAGTTCAATTCCAACGGCCTCACCGATCCCGATTTCCATGTGCCTGAGCGGCTGGAAACCCGCACCCTCTCCGGGCTCTGGCTGGACGAGGCGGATCCCTTGCCGCTGTTTCGCCGCTGGCGCGAGCTCTGCCTCGCCTGGGCCAGGGGAGAGCTGCAATACCTGTCGCGGGAGGGGGCGAGCGCC
This sequence comes from Aeromonas sp. R5-1, assembly GCF_040908265.1. Classification (NCBI taxonomy): domain Bacteria; kingdom Pseudomonadati; phylum Pseudomonadota; class Gammaproteobacteria; order Aeromonadales; family Aeromonadaceae; genus Aeromonas; species Aeromonas sp. R5-1. The sequence continues at coordinate 14,398 of NZ_JBFODJ010000039.1, read as the reverse complement.
CCCGTGCTGGCGCGGATGCAGGGACTGGTGGGGGAGTGGAGTGCGGCGCTGGCAAGCAACGAGGCGCTGGCGGCCAACTGGTGGCGCGACATGTACCGCAGCCATCGGCTCGACATCCTGGACGACCTCAGCGGCAAGAGCTGCGGCCCGCTCACCCTGCGCCGCCTCGACTGGCTGGAGCAGGCGGTACGGGAGCACTTCCCGGCCCTGGTGGACAATCTGGCTCCTGACGAAGCGGGGCTCGGTCAGGCCGGGTTGCTGCAACGGCTGGGAGGGCTGCGCGAGCAGATCCGGGCCAATCTGCTGCCCACCCGGGCTACCCTGGTCACCAGCTGATGGTGGAAGAAGAGTGACAAGAGGGGCGCCGCGGCGCCCCTCTTTGCTGAGTGGGGAAGGCCGCCCCGGATGTGATGGGGCGGAGGAGGCTCGTTGTGTGCCAGCGCCGGGGCGACTCAGTCGAGCAGTTCCCGGTGCAGGCAGTTGACGATGTGGCCCGCCTCATCCTCTTTGACCAGGAAGCAGAGGTTGTGGGCGCTGGCGCCGTAGCAGATCATCCGGATGTTGTGCTCGCGGATGGCGTCGAACACCTGGCTGCCTACCCCGGCCGCCTCGCTCATGCGGTTGCCGATGAGCGCCACCAGGGCGAAACCGGTCTCCACTTCGACCTTGCACAGCTGGCCGAGCTCCGCCAGCACCTTGTCGTTCAGGATGGGTTCGCCGTTGCTCTGGCTGCCGGTGTGATCCAGGGTCAGGGAGACGCTCACCTCGGAGGTGGTGATGAGATCCACCGAGATGCGGTGACGGGCCAGGATGCCGAACACCTCGGCCAGGAAGCCGTAGGCGTGGAACATGTTGAGGCTGTGCAGGGTCACCAGCACCTGCTGGCGGCGCAGGGCCACGGCCCGGAACAGCGGGTTGCTGCGGGTGGTGGCGCGGATCCAGGTGCCACCGGCGGCGGGGTCCTTGGCGGAGCCCACGAACACCGGGATGTCCTGGCGCAGCGCGGGTTGCAGGGTGGCCGGGTGCAGCACCTTGGCGCCGAAGGTGGCCATCTCCGCCGCCTCCACGAAGCTGATTTCGGGGATGGGGCGGGCGCGGGTAACCAGGCGGGGATCCGTGGTGTAGATGCCGGGCACGTCGGTCCAGATCTCGATGCTGCCTGCGTCCAGTGCCTCGGCCAGGAGGGCCGCGCTGTAGTCGGAGCCGCCACGGCCGAGGGTGGTGGTGCGACCATCGCCGTCGGCACCGATGAAGCCCTGGGTGATGACCAGGCTGTCACCCAGCAACGGGCCCACCGCCTGCTGGCAAAGGGCGCGGGTCGCCGCGAGATCCACGGTGGCCTTGCCAAAGCGGCTGTCGGTGCGCAACAGTTGGCGCGCATCCTGCCACTGGGCCTTGACCCCGCGCTGGTGCAGGAGTTCGGTGAAGAGACGGGTGGACATCAGCTCGCCGCAGGCGATGAGGCGATCGGCGAGTTCGGCGTCGGTGTGCTGACTGGCCTGACGGGCCATGGTGCGAATGTCGCCGAGCTGGGCATGGATGAGGGCGCTCACGTCGCTCGGGTTGCCAAGGGCGGCCAGAATGGCCAGCTGGATGTCGGCAAGCCTGGCAAGCTGGGCATCCTGTCCGGCTTCGTCCAGTTCACCCTGAGCCAGGCTCACCAGCAGGTTGGTGACGCCGGCGCTGGCGCTCAGCACCACCACCCGGGTCGCCGGATTGGCCAGCACCACGTCGGCGCAGTGGTTCATGGCCGCGGCATTGGCGACGCTGGTTCCGCCAAACTTGGCGACATTGATCGGGTTCATTGCATACTCCTGTCTCAAGGTGAAAATCCGGTTTCATCGGGCAAATAGAGAGGAGGAGGCAAAAAATGGCAGGAAAACGCGAGGATCCCGGCCAGAAGCACTCCACCTGCAGAGCCCATCCCGTACCCGCCCCAAGTGGGGCGCGGTGTGGGATGACCACTACCGATGACAACCCGGGGGATTCAGCCCCCGCAGCCGACGTGGCGGTGTCCAGTCATTCGCCTCGTCTCGGCGCTGCTCCCCCTGACCCAAGTTCACCGGACACTGGTGTCCTCCCCTGGGCTGCCTGGGCAGCGCTCCTCTTCTGGTGCCACCTGTGACAGGTGGCGTGCATGTACAAATACCTTGGTCTGGATTGCACTGTCAATCGAGTTCGTAAAAAAGAACAAAATTGACGGTAACCAGGCACAAGATCAATCAGTTACGAAATGGTCTTGGACAAAACCTTGGAGCGACGCTGCCAGTTGTAGAAGCGCTGGCGCTCCACCGGCAGATCTTCGACTTCCAGGGGATCGAAGCCCCGCTCCCGGAACCAGTGGATGGAGCGGGTGGTGAGCACGAACAGGCGACGGATGCCGAGCCGCTTGGCCCGCTCGGCCACCTTGGCGATCAGGGTGTCTCCCCGGTTGGAGTTGCGATACTCCGGGTGGATGGCGACGCAGGCCATCTCGGCCATGGCTTCTTCCATGAAGCAATAGAGCGCGGCGCAGCCGATGATGAGGCCGTCCCGCTCGATGATGGTGAACTTGTCTATCTCCATCTCCAGCTGCTCCCGGGAGCGGCGCACCAGGATCCCTTCCTCCTCCAGCGGACGGATGAGATCCAGGATGCCGCCGATGTCCTCAATGGTGGCGGCCCGGGCCCGCTCGGCGCTTTCGCGCACGATCTGGGTACCCAGCCCCTCGCGGCTGAACAGCTCCTGCAGCATGGCGCCGTCGTCCTGATAGCTCACCAGGTGGGAGCGGGGCACGCCACCCCGGCAGGAGGCGATGGCCGCGCGCAGGTAGCGGGCGGTGCCTGACATCTCTTCCCCCGCTTGCTCCAGCGCCACCAGCAGCTCTTCGGCCTGCTCGGGGAAGAGCTCGGAGATGGCCTCCCCGTGCCTGTCCATGACCCCCTGGGTGCTGCTGAAGCAGATGAGCTTGTCGGCTTTGAGATCCACCGCCACCCGGCGGGCTACCTCTTCCGAGCTCAGGTTGAAGCTCTCGCCGGTGACCGAGCAGCCAATGGGGGAGATGAGCACCAGGCCGTGCTGATCCAGCTGGCGGGTGATCCCCTCCACATCGATGCGACGCACCCGGCCGCTGTGGCAGAAGTCGATGCCGTCATCCACACCCAGCGGCTGGGCGGTGACGAAGTTGCCGCTCACCACGCTGATGCGGGCCCCCTGCATGGGGGTGTTGGCGAGGCCCATGGAGAGCTGGGCGGTGATGTCGTATTGCAGACCGCCGCACACCTGCTTGATGATGGCGAAACTGGCATCGTCGGTGACCCGGATCCGCTTGTGATACTGGGCCTGGATGCCGGCGCGGGCCAGGGCCTCGTCATTTTGCGGACGCGAACCAAACACCAGCACCAGGCGGATCCCCAAGGTCTGCAGCAGGGCGATGTCGCTGACGATGTTGGCGAAATTGGGGTGACAAATGGCTTCCCCGCCGATCATCAGGACGAAGGTGGCACCCCGGTGCACATTGACATAGGGGGTGGATTGCCGAAAGGCATGGACCAGGCTGGGTTCGCGTTCACGCACGTGTTTCATTCCATAAAAAAGCAGCAATTCGCCCAATATATGAAAATAAATTCACAAATCAAGACTAAATATCGACTTGGTGTTTTTTTGTCGCCATTTTGACCAGTGCGGGCGGGGAGGGGAAGACGCAGGCGAGGGCGGGAGGGTCGCCCAGGGGGCCGCTCCCTGGTTGATCCGGGCTAATAACCTGATATCTTCGGTGTTCCTTTTCGTCAGCCGCATTGCGCGGGGTTTTATACAAGGACAGGGCATATGGAGCAGATTATTTCACCGGCAGAGGCGCTGCCGGGACGGCGGGAAGCGCTGGAGATTGGCCAGGTGCATGCAGTAAACGGCCACCCGACCCAGGGGCCCTGGCCCGAGGGGATGGAGCTTGCCTGGTTCGGCATGGGCTGTTTCTGGGGTGTGGAGCGTCTGTTCTGGCAGCAGCCCGGGGTCTATTCCACCGCCGCCGGGTATCAGGGGGGGCTGACCCCCAATCCCACCTACAAGGAGGTGTGCAGCGGCCTGACCGGCCACGCCGAGACGGTGCAGGTGGTGTTCGATCCCAAGGTCATCAGCTATGGGGATCTCGTCAAGCTGTTCTGGGAACACCATGATCCGGCCCAGGGGATGCGCCAGGGTGGCGACATCGGCACCCAGTATCGCTCCGTCATCTTCGTCGGGGACGACACCCAGGAGGCGATTGCCCAGCAGAGCCTGGCCGCCTACCAGCAGGCCATGACGGCGAGCGGTGACGGGCGCACCATCACCACCCGCATCCTGCCGCTGGCCCCCTTCTACTATGCCGAGGATTATCACCAGCAATATCTGGAGAAGAATCCCGAGGGGTATTGCGGCCTGGGGGGCATCGGCGTCTGCCTGCCTCCCAGCCTGAATCGCTGAGGCGTCATTGCATACCACGGGGGCCATCAGGCCCCCGTGTCATTGTGATGAAAAATAATTGAAAAAAATGCGTCAGGTGGGGAACTAAACTGAACCCTGGCTGACCAACAGGGTAGCGACCACGGATGGTTGCCAAGACCAGACACATTTTTTGCCCCGAAATTCATTACTCTGACAAGCGCGATGAATTGACAATGCTAGCAAGCAGGGCTGCCCGATGAGGCGGCCCTTTTCATTGGGCGTCCCGCCTCACTCCTCGCCTCATTGCATCTCGTTCCCTTGCCGTCACGGCAGGGGCGGGGTCAGCCGATGGTGCTGTCGAACAGGTTCTTGATGAGGTCGATGAACTCGATGAGGAAGGCTTGCTGGGCTTCGCTGGGGGCGGACAACCAGACGGCGGAGAGCACCTCTTCCAGGTCGGCGACCACGGCATCGGCCTCCTGCATGATCAGGAAGCGCACCTTGGGGTCGAGCTGGGGGTTCTGCTCGCAGATGGCCATCAGGTTGTCGGCCACCCGGCTGCTCACCAGATCCTCGATGGTCTGGGCGCCGCCGCCCTGCTGCTGGCTCTCGAACAGACCCAGACTCTCTACCAGATACTCGATCAGCGCAATGTAACCGTCGCTCTCTACCACCATGATGGCTGCCCTTTCTTCATTGCCTTGGGGAAATGGTGCGTATTTTAGTGGCTGAACCCGTCATGGCAAGCGGCAGTGGAGCCGATGGCGGATAAATTGGACACCGCCGCGCTCCACCGTCTCCAATCCGGTCAGCAGGAAGCCGTGACGCAGGAAGAGGGCGAGGCTGAAGGCGCTCGCCTCCGTGGTGAGGCTGCCAAGCCCCATCTGGCTGGCGGCTGCCAGCACCCGCTCCAGCAGCAGGGTGCCGAGCCCCAGGCGCGGATGATCCGCGCTCACGTAGAGCAGGCTGAGATGACCGTCATCGCTCAGGGTGGCAAAGCCAAGGGGCACATCGTCTTGCTCGATGACCCAGCCATGGTGCTCGCGCAACTGGCTGGCAAGCCCCGGGTGATGGGCGCCCCTGGCCCACTGCTCCACCTGCTCCGGGCTGTAGTGCGCAGGCCCCAGGCGGCGTACCGACTGCTCGAACAGATCCAGCAGCCTTGGTATGTGCGCCTCCTTGAGGGGGACGATGCGAGGAGAAGAAAGAGACGGCATGGGTCAACCCTCCCTGATGGTCGCGCGGGGAGCCTGGGGCCGCTTCGCCCTGGGCAGACCCGCCACCACCCGCTCATAGGAGTGGACTATCCAGCCCTGCCAGAGATCGTCAGACAGGCCTTCACTCAGGGTCACCGTGTTCCAGTGCTGCTTGTTCATGTGCCAGCCCGGTTTCACCTCGGGGTGGATCTCCCGCAGCAGCAGGGCGAGCTCGGGTTCGCACTTCAGGTTGATGGAGAGGGGCTCCGCCTGCCAGTCCACCAGGGCAAACATCTTGCCGGCGATGCGGTAGACCAGGATCTCCGGGCCGAAGGGGGTGTCCTCGGTGGCGCCGGGCTGGCTGAGCAAAAATTCACGCAATTGAACGAGGGTCATGGGGACTCCAGGCTGGTCCGATCATGGTGGAAGCATGTTCACCGGGGTGAGCCTTCTGTTAATATGCGCGCCGAGTATACCCCCCATCACCCCGGGAGCCCATGAGATGTTGTACCACAAGACCTTTGAACTGGGTCCCGATCGGGATTGGGTGGTGTTCGTGCACGGTGCGGGCGGCAGCTCCTCCATCTGGTTCAAGCAGTTGCGGGCCTACCGGGAGCACTTCAACGTGCTGCTGCTGGACCTTCGCGGTCACGGCCAGTCCAACCAGCTGCAGCAGGTGGTAAAGGGGCACTACAGCTTTCGGGCCGTGACCGAGGATATCCTGCGCCTGCTGGATCACCTGCGCATCCCCCACGCCCATTTTGTCGGCATCTCCCTTGGCACCATCCTCATCCGCCACCTGGCGGAGCTTCGCCCCGAGCGGGTCAAGAGCATGGTGCTCGGCGGCGCCATCCTGCGTCTCGACATCCGCTCCCGGGTGCTGGTGCAGCTTGGCCGCCTCGGCCAGCACTTCCTGCCCTACATGTGGCTCTACCGCCTGTTCGCCTTCATCATCATGCCGCGCCAGCACCATCAGGAGTCCCGCAACCTCTTCGTGCGCGAGGCTCGCAAGCTCTGCCAGAAGGAGTTCAAGCGCTGGTTCCGTCTCGCCACCGAGGTGAACCCCCTGATGCGCTACTTTCGCGAGCGGGCCCTGCCCATTCCCACCCTCTACGTGATGGGGGAGGAGGATCACATGTTCCTCGCCCCGGTGCGCGAGCAGGTGGCCCGCGACCCTTACAGTTGCCTCGAAATCATCGAAAAGTGCGGCCACGTCTGCAACGTGGAGCAGCCGGATCACTTCAACCGCCAGTCCCTGGCGTTTCTCTCCCGTCAGGCGGCGTCATCCGCCCTTTGAGGCCCGGCAAGGGCCTCAGATGAAGTAGTGGCCAATCTCCAGATAGCGCTGGCGGATGTGCTCGATGAGCAGCCTTATCTTGCGCGGCGGCTGGCGGGTGAAGGGGTAGACGGCGTAGATGCCGAGCTTCTTGCCCACCCGGTCGGGAAACAAGTCCACCAGATCCCCCTGCATCAGGTCGTGATAGACCAGACAGCGCGGCACATAGACGATGCCGCGCCCCCCCAGCGCCGCCTTGCGCAGGGCTCCGGCGTTGTCGGTTGAAAAGCTCCCCGACACCGACACCAGATAGTTGCCCTCTTCCCCCTTGAAGGCCCACTCCGAGGCCCCCGTGCTCTGGTAGGCGTAGCGCAGGCAGTTGTGGGTGAGCAAATCCGACGGCTCCCGCGGTGCCCCGAAGCGGCGCACATAGGCGGGGGCGGCGCAGATGACCCACTGGGAGTCGAGAATGTGGCGGGCAATCAGGCTCGAGTCATCCAGATAACCGGTGCGAATGACCAGATCGAACCCCTCTTCCACCAGGTTGACGAAGCGGTTGTCCAGCGACATCTCCACCGTGAGCCCCGGGTGCTGCTGGCAAAAATCGGCTACCGCATCGGCGAGCAAGAGCTCGCCGGAGATGGTGGGCACCGACATCCGCACATGACCGCTCACCTTTTCACCAAATCCCGCCACCGCGTCGAAGGCGTCCAGTGCGGCGGCCTTCACATTTTTGGCACCTTGATAGAGCGCCTTGCCCGCCTCGCTCAGGGTGAGCCGGCGGGTGGTGCGATAGAGGAGCTGCACCCCGAGCTCCTCTTCAAGACGCCCGATCCGCTTGCTAACCACTGAATTTGTCAGGGAATTTTGTTCGGCCACCTTGCTGAAGGAGCCGGCCTCCACCACCTGGGCGAAGAGGATGAGGTCGTCGGTACTGGCCATATTGATCAACTTTTGGAACGAATGTTGTTCATTATTTCCATATATCGCGAAAAAGGAACAGGGTAAGGTCACGTCCGCTTAACAAAACAACAACAAGGTGCGCCTCTGCACCCCTCTGGACAAGGACGCAATGATGACAGACACCCTGCTGGCCCTGGTGGCCTTCTCGCCGATCCTGGTGGCCGCCGTGCTGCTGGTCGGCCTCAACTGGCCCGCCAAGCGCGCCATGCCCGTCGCCTTCCTGTTGACCGTGTTCATCGCCCTCTGGGGCTGGCAGATGAGCCCGACCCGGGTCTTCGCCTCCACCCTGCAGGGGCTGGTGATCACGGTGACCGTGCTCTGGATCGTGTTCGGCGCCATCCTGATGCTCAATACCCTCAAACACACCGGTGCCATCACCGCCATTCGCGGCGGTTTCACCAACATCTCGCCGGACAGGCGCATCCAGGCCATCATCATCGCCTGGTGCTTCGGCGCCTTTATCGAAGGGGCCTCGGGCTTTGGCACCCCGGCCGCCATCGCCGCGCCGCTGCTGGTGGCCATCGGCTTTCCGGCGCTCGCCGCCGTGCTGCTCGGCATGATGATCCAGTCCACCCCGGTGTCGTTCGGCGCGGTGGGCACCCCCATCCTGGTGGGCATCAACAAGGGGCTGGATAACCAGGCCATCGGCCAGACCCTGAGCGCCGGTGGCAGCAGCTGGGACATCTACCTGCAACAGGTGACCACCAACGTGGCCCTCATTCACGCCACCGTCGGCACCCTGATGCCGGTGCTGATGGTGATGATGCTGACCCGCTTCTTTGGCCGCAACCGCAGCTGGACCGAGGGGCTCTCCATCCTGCCGTTTGCGATTTTCGCCGGGCTCGCCTTCACCGTCCCCTATGCCCTCACCGGCATGCTGCTCGGCCCCGAGTTCCCGTCCCTCATCGGCGGTCTGGTGGGGCTGGCCCTGGTGGTGACGGCGGCGCGAGCCGGTTTTCTGGTGCCCAAGAACTCCTGGGATTTCGCCCCCGAGAACGAGTGGCCCGCCGAGTGGCTGGGCTCCCTCAAGCTCGATCTCAAAGAGGCCGCCGGTCGCCCCATGTCGCTCATGCTGGCCTGGCTCCCCTATGTGGCGCTGGCGCTCCTGCTGGTGGCGAGCCGGGTGAGCCCGGCATTCAAGGCGAGCCTCCTGTCGGTGAGCCTCGCCTTCACGGATCTGCTGGGTGAGAAGGGGGTCAGCGCGTCCATTGAGCCGCTCTACCTGCCGGGGGGCCTGCTGGTGCTTTGCGCCCTGCTCGCCACCTGGCTGCAGTCGCGCTCCCTCGCCCCCTTCGGGCGGGCGCTGGGGGAGTCCAGCCGCACCCTGATCGGCGCCGGCTTCGTGCTGATTTTCACCGTGCCCATGGTGCGTATCTTCATCAACTCCGGCGTCAACGGGGCGGATCTCGCCAGCATGCCGGTGACCACCGCCAACTTTGCCGCCGGGCTGGTGGGGGAGTTCTTCCCGGCCCTCAGCGCCACCATCGGCGCGCTGGGGGCCTTTATCGCCGGCTCCAACACGGTATCGAACATGATGTTCAGCCAGTTCCAGTTTGAAGTGGCCCAGACCCTGGGGGTCTCCACCGCCGCCATGCTGGCCCTGCAGGCAGTCGGCGCCGCTGCGGGCAACATGATCGCCATTCACAACGTGGTGGCGGCCTCGGCCACCGTGGGGCTGCTCGGCCGTGAGGGGGCGACGCTGCGCAAGACGGCGCTGCCGACCCTCTACTACCTGCTGGTCACCGGCCTTATCGGGCTGGCGCTCATGTACAGCTTCCACATCTCGGACGCACTGCTGCAGCTCAAGTAAGGAGAGCAAGTGATGAAGGTAATGCGGGTCTACCCGGCCAAGCCGGCCGATGTCTATCTCTACGCCACCTGTCTGGTGGACCTGTTCGACCCGGTGGCGGGGCTCGATGCCATCGCCCTGATCGAGCGGGAAGGGATAAGGGTGCACTTTGTCGAGAAACAGACCTGCTGCGGGCAGCCGGCCTACACCTCGGGTCACGAGGAGGAGGCGCGCAAGGTGGCGCAAAGCCAGATGGCGCACTTCCCCGAGCCCTGGCCGGTGGTGGTGCTGTCGGGCTCCTGCGGCGGTATGATGCACCACCACTACCGCCGCCTCTTCCCCGAGAGCCCCAAGGTGGCGGATTTTTGCGATCGGGTGTTCGAGCTCACCGAGTTTCTGGCCCGGGTCTGCCGGGTGCGCTGGCACGGGGTGGGGGAGGCGAGCATCGTCATGCACACCTCCTGCTCGGCCCGGCGCGAGATGCAGGTACATACCACGGCCCGCAGCCTGCTGGGGCAGCTCGATGGCGTCACCTTGCATGAACAGGCCTACGAGAGCGAGTGCTGCGGCTTTGGCGGCACCTTCTCGGTGCGCCACCCCCACATCAGCCAGGCCATGGTCGAAGACAAGACCCGCCACCTGCTGGCCACCGGCGCCGACACCCTGGTGAGCGCCGACTGGGGGTGCCTCTTGAACATCAAGGGATCCCTGGCCTATCAGGGCAGGATCTTGCCTGCCACCCACCTGGCGAGCTTCCTGCTCGCCCACAGCCGCCCCGAGAGTGACGAAATAGCTCATAACGGCGGCGCTGTTAGCGATTTGGCTCATACCAAAGAGGCCCAGCCCCATGTCTGATCACGCCAAGTATTCGCCGCGCCGCTTCCATCCCCAGGCCGAGGCGGCCCTGGCCGACCCCGTGCTGCGCCAGAATTTTCGCGGTGCCATGGATTACCTGCGCGCCAAGCGCCGGGATGCCTTCGCCGACCCCGCCGAAGAAGCGGCGGTGCGCGATGCGGCGGAGCAAATTCGCCAGCGCTGTCTCTCGCGTCTGCCGGACCTGCTGGAGCAGCTCGAAGCCAACTGTGAGCGCAACGGCATCCGGGTACACTGGGCCCAGACGCCGGCCGAGGCCAACGCCATCATCCTCGGTATCGCCCAACAACACGGGGTGAGCAGCATCGTCAAGGGCAAGTCCATGGTGAGCGAGGAGGTAGGCTTCAACCACGAGATGGCGCGCCACGGCATCCGCTGCCTTGAGAGCGACATGGGGGAGTTTATCGTCCAGCTCGATGGCGACACCCCGTCCCACATCATCATGCCCGCCATCCACAAGAACAAGCAGGAGGTGAGCGACACCTTCGCAAGCAATCTGGAAGGCTTCACCCCCACCACGGACGTGGACGAGCTGATCCAGACCGGGCGGCGGGCCCTGCGCGAAGAGTTTCGCCGCGCCGGCATGGGGCTCTCCGGCGTCAACTTTGCGGTGGCCGAGACCGGCAGCCTGTGCCTCGTCGAGAACGAGGGCAACGGGCGCATGTGCACCACGGTGCCGAAAGTGCACGTGGCCATCACCGGCATCGAGAAGGTGGTGGAGTGCTTATCCGACGTGCCGCCCCTCTACAGCGCCCTGACCCGCTCGGCCACCGGACAGGCCATCACCACCTACTTCAACGTCATCAGCGGCCCGCGCCGGGCAGGGGAGCTGGACGGCCCGGACGAGGTGCACCTGGTGCTGCTGGACAACGGCCGCAGCCAGGCTTACCGGGACGAGGAGCTGCGCAAGACCTTGCAGTGCATCCGCTGCGGCGCCTGCATGAACCACTGCCCTGTCTACACCCGCATCGGCGGCCACGCCTACGGCACCATCTACCCGGGGCCCATCGGCAAAATCATCTCCCCCCACCTGCTGGGGCTGGAGAGCACGAGCGATCTGGTGACGGCCTCGAGCCTGTGCGGTGCCTGCGGCGAGGTGTGCCCGGTGCGCATCCCCATTCCCGACCTGTTGCAGCGCCTGCGCCGGGAGGCCAAGCACGACGCACAGCCCGGCCACGAACCGCTGGCGGGGCAGGGGGCGGCCAGGAGCCGGCTCGAGACCCTTGCCATGCAGGGCTTTGCCTTCGCCGCCACCCACCCGCGCCTCTACCACGCCGCAACCGGGGTGGCCGGTCGCCTGCGGGGCTTGATGCCCAAACACCTGGGCCCCTGGACCCAGTGCCGCGAAGCCCCCAAACCCGCCCCCCAGAGCCTGCACGCCCTGCTGCGCCAAAAGAAGAAGGAGTCCTGAGATGTCGAGCAAAGAGGCCATATTAAGCCGCCTGCGCGGCGCCGCCACCCCCATGGCCCACGCCCCCTATGGCTGGCAACCCTGGCGCGGGGAGGATGAACAGGCACGGCGCGAGCGCTTTGTTGCCGGGATCAGCGCCAGCCATGCCGAGATCCTCACAGTCCAACAGGCAACCCTTGCCCGGGATCTGGCCGTCTGGCTGGATGAAGAGGGCGTGACGAGTCTGGCCTGTGGCCAGGGCGGCCGCTGGCAAGCGGCGGTCGCGGCCGCCTGCGCCGGGCGCTCTGTGTTGACCCCCTCTGGCGAGTTCGCAAGCTGGAAGGACGATCTGTTCGACGTCTGTCAGGCGGGTATTACCCACTGCGCGGGGGCCATCGCCGATACCGGCACGCTCGTGTTGCTGCCCGATGGCGGCGAGCCGCGCACCTTGTCCCTTGTGCCCCCCTGCCATATCGCCCTGCTGGCGGCCTCAACCATCACCGACAACCTGGCGGGGCTGGTGGCGGCCGGGCGCTGGCAGCAGGCCATGCCCACCAATCTGCTGCTGGTCTCCGGCCCCTCCAAGACCGCCGACATCCAGCAGACCCTGGCCTACGGCGCCCACGGCCCGAGCCGCCTCTTGGTGGTGCTGGTGGAGGATTGCTGATGCGCTGGAATAAATTTGACGCCGCCGTGCTCTCGCGCATCCCGCCGGAGCGGCTGGTGAGCGACCCGGACTTGCGATTGGCCCACGGCACGGACGCCAGCTTCTACCGCCTGGTGCCAGAGCGCATCGTGCGCCTCGACTCTTTGGATGAAGTGCGCTTCGTGCTGTCGGTGTGCCGCGAATTGGGCCTGCCGTGCACCTTTCGCGCCGCTGGCACCAGCCTCTCGGGCCAGGCCCTGAGCGATTCGGTGCTCATCACCCTGACCGACAGCTGGCGCGGCCACCGCATTCTGGACGAGGGGGCCCGCATCGCCCTGCAACCCGGGGTGATCGGCGCCGATGCCAACCGCTATCTGGCGCCCCTGGGGCGCAAGATTGGGCCGGATCCCGCCTCCATCAACGCCTGCAAGCTCGGTGGCATCGCCGCCAACAACGCGAGCGGCATGTGCTGCGGCACCGCCCACAACAGCTACCACACCCTGCACGCCATGACCTTGCTGCTGGCCGATGGCACCGTGCTGGAGAGCGGCGATCCGCAAAGCCGCGCCGCCTTGGCGGCCAGGCGCCCGGAGTTGCTGGACGGGCTCGCCGCCCTGCGTGCCGAGGTGCTGGCGAACGCCGAGCTTGCCGCCAAGATCCGCCACAAGTACCGGCTCAAGAACACCACCGGCTACGCCATCAATGCCCTGCTCGACCATGAGGATCCCGTCGATATCCTCACCCACCTGATGATCGGCTCGGAGGGAACCCTCGGCTTTATCGCCGAGGTGGTGCTCGATACCGTGCCCGAATGGCCTTGTTGATCAAATCCAAAGTCGGATACTCGCTCCCCAACCCGCCGGGCGGGCTTAGTTGACGGCCTGCCGAATAGGCATACCAAGCCCTATGACCTTGTTCATGACTTTCACCCCGGCCAGGATCTCACCCACCTGGGCGTTGTAGCTCCGCAGACTCAGTTTCGGACCGATGAGCTGCTTGAAGCGATACATGGCGGTCTCAGCTATCGAGCGCTGATGATAGCCAGAGTCCTTTTTCCATTGCTCCAGTTCTCCTGCCTTGAGCGCGGCAACCGCCTCGTTGCGTGGATGGCCTTTCTTCCAGAATGCCGCATTCTTTCTCGGCGGTATGGTGGCCTTGATGCCCTTCTTTTGCAGTAGGGCATAACAGGCTCTGGTGTCATAAGCACCATCGGCGCTGACTTGTTCTATCTTGCGGCGCAAGGGGTTGAGCAGCGTGGGCAGCACCTCGTTATCGCCCACCGTTTCCAGGCTGACTTCGGCTGCGACGATGGCATGGGTCGCCGCATCTACGGCCAGGTGAAGCTTGCGCCAGACGCGGCGTTTCTCCTTGCCGTGCTTGCGAATTTTCCATTCGCCCTCGCCATAGACCTTGAGTCCGGTGGCATCGATGACGAGGTGAGCCACCGGGCCATGGCTCGGTAGGCGGTACTTGATTTCGACCGTCTTGGCACGCTTGCTGATACAGCTGTAGTCCGGCGACTGTAAGGGCACCTTCATCAGCTTGAACAGCGAGTTGATGAAGCCTTCCAAGGCACGCAGCGGTAGCTTGAATACCGCCTTGAGCATCAGCGCGGTTTCAATGGCAGAGTCGCTGTAATGGAAGCCTCGCCCCCGGCGGCCATGATGGGTTTGGCAATGCCACTGCTGGATGGCTTGCTCATCCATCCAGACGGTCAACGAACCACGTTGCACCAAGGCTTGGTTGTACTGTTTCCAGTTGCTGATCTTGTGCTTGGACTTGCCCATCTGGCGCTCCCGGTGGTGAACCTAAGAGATCAGATCACCAAACTGCGGGATAGTTCCCTGATTTGAGCAACAACGCC
>NZ_JBFODJ010000038.1:0-3905 GCF_040908265.1 Aeromonas sp. R5-1 | reverse complement strand
GTAACGGAGCTAACAGGAGACCAGCAGATCATTTTGGAGGTATTGGGTGAGCGCTATCGGCAAATTTATTCCTAAATCAGGTGCGGAATGTCGGTTACATCTTTTGCCTTGGTACCGTTTTGAAACAATGAATATGCCTTTGTTAAGGTGCTGTCTGGTAACTTATTCGCTGGCTGTGTAAATTTTGCAAATGCATTCCTATCACCATCGCGGTTAGATATATCGTTATACCGGAGCCCAACTATTTCCTTGAAAGGCCGGCCTCTAATCACGTTAAAGAAAATCACTATAGCTGTATTAAATACATTGAGCTCACCGTCAAATAATTCTCTCCCTAGTGAGGCCTCATATATGAGGCGTAGGTTTTTTCTGACGATGTCTCGGTTTCCTTTGTTATCATGACCAAATAATTTTTTACCAAACTCATCACCATAAATTAAATCGAGAATTTGTTTGATTATATTGAAAGTATGTTCATTAGATAGTCGCTCTATCTTTGTTTGAGGTAGATTAATATCTTCATTGAAAGTTCCGTCGATTATTGATGAGACCAGCTCTTTTTCATCTGTAAATTCGTCAGCATCTGATTCCAATAGAGAGGTTTCTGATAGATGGTAAGAGCTGTTAACTCTAGAAGATAAGAGTTTGGCATTGTTTGTATAAACAAAGCCAAAGTCAAAAGTAGGTTTTTTTGAAAGTCTGCCACTTCTGCCAATTAGGTTCTTGAATGCTAAAGATTTGTCTTCTTCAGATTCACCTTGCATCCTCATATTATCTAACCAGACAATATCAAATGGCATGTTTATACCTTGAGCTAAAGTACTAGTCGCGAAACAAATTTTAGCAAATCCTTCCCTAATGAAATCTTCAATCAAGAATCTTACATTCAGTGGAACTGAACCATGATGAATAACAACCCCAATCCTTAATAATTCAACCAGCTTGGATTTATGATTGTTGTCATTTGCTCCCAGAACATTTTCTACCTCCTTAACTATTTCCAACGCTCTTTTATTTGTTATTTTATCGTAATGGTCAAAAAATTTCTTAAAGCTATCAAGGAAGTCACCACGATAAAGAGATGCTTTCGATACAAAGACTAGAACTGATTTTTTACCATCAAACGCAAATCTTTCAAAATCACTATCCAACTCAATGCAATTATTTAGACGATGACCTTTTTCTATGTAAGGTGAAAAATAATAGTCTTTGCGGTTTTTATGGCCAAAAACAAATATTTTCCCTACGGTGTTGTGAGGGTAAGATCTTGAGTATGAACTTATTTCATTTATAGAATGTTTTTTGAATTGAGCTTCTGGATTATCAACAAATGGATGCGCAAAAATTAATTTTGCCTCTGGATAATGCTTTTGTATCCGTCTGACTAATACATCAAATATAACTCCACGTTCTTTTTCTTCTGAAACTTGAGCTTCATCAAAAAAGAATAAAGATATATTTAGGTTCATATTTGATGTAAATAATTCCCTAGCTCTTTCAGGAGTTAAAATGAATATTCGCCTTAGCTGTCTTTTTGTAAATACATAATCAACAAAAGATGAAATCATAACACTCTTATCATCTTTAAACTTATCTCGCATTGTTTTTATATATTCTGCAATTAATGCACGAGATGGAACGATAATGACACAGTCACCTTGAAGATCAAAAATATAATCTCGAATAGAAAATGATTTTCCTGCACTTGTTGGTGCAGATATAGACACAAACTGTTTGCTTTCTACTGCTGTTCTAACACTAGCTTGAACGGGAGTAAGGTATTCACCAAATCTTTTTTTGTGGTTATGTCCAATGCTAGATAGGATGAAGGAGTATAAATTTTTTGGCTCTGCGTTTTTATAAAATAGGCCTAGGGTAGAAATTATTTTCTCTTCATAAAATGTGAATGTATCTGGGTGGAAAATTTTATAGTAAGTTATGTTTTCTATTATGTTGTTATCTATGGGGCCATCAGAGTGTAATTTCCCAATTAATTTAAGTAGGTCATCTTCTGGACTGCTTGACTCTTTAATATTTTTTATGCTGAACATATCACACCTACTAAATATATTGCAGTGGCACCTTTGGATAAACTTGAGTTACAGATACTATTAAGAGCATTATCCATTATAGATTCATGGTTGTCAGAATTTATCGAGAATGCAGCAATTACACCAAAGTTATCATCATCCAAATTATTTATTGATTCTGCACTTGCTAGATTTTTTAGGTGAACTCTATCTCTGAAATGTTTCTCTTCATTTATAAAGCGTTCTATTTGTGGAATCGCTTTTATATGTGAGTTGATTGAGCCAGAATATTTTGCCTCTCCAAAATTAATAAGGTTTTCTGGGCATTCTGTATGAAAGTCGAAACCTTCATTTTGTTTTCTCTGTGGCTTCCAAATTTCAGCTATAGGTAATGTTTTATGTTCAAACACTATCTCTAAGGCCCGTGATGAACCTATCGAGATCATTATCTCACCAAATTCAGAACCAATTTCATTGCTGTCTTGAAATTTTTTAAATATAGCGACAAGTGCTTCTGCAGTATCATTAGCTGTATAGCTATAAGAACGTTTTGTTCCCTTGTCCATGGAAAGCATCCATGAAGTATCTAGAACAGATTCAGTTAGTTTTTGGGCTATGCATCTTAGATCGTTTACAGTTATTAAACATGATTTTATATTTCCACTTGTTGGAAGCCTATTATGTTTGCATCCCCATTCTTTATCATCCGTTATCACAATACCTCCAATGTTAAAACTCATGTCCAAAATATATATGCTTGATTAGTGTTGTAGGTTCGATTAGCGAAGCGTAATCGGACATTCGAGAAATAAGGTTTTATTACAGGCCTTGTTGATCAAATCCAAAGTCGGATACTCGCTCCCCAACCCGCCGGGCGGGCTTAGTTGACGGCCTGCCGAATAGGCATACCAAGCCCTATGACCTTGTTCATGACTTTCACCCCGGCCAGGATCTCACCCACCTGGGCGTTGTAGCTCCGCAGACTCAGTTTCGGACCGATGAGCTGCTTGAAGCGATACATGGCGGTCTCAGCTATCGAGCGCTGATGATAGCCAGAGTCCTTTTTCCATTGCTCCAGTTCTCCTGCCTTGAGCGCGGCAACCGCCTCGTTGCGTGGATGGCCTTTCTTCCAGAATGCCGCATTCTTTCTCGGCGGTATGGTGGCCTTGATGCCCTTCTTTTGCAGTAGGGCATAACAGGCTCTGGTGTCATAAGCACCATCGGCGCTGACTTGTTCTATCTTGCGGCGCAAGGGGTTGAGCAGCGTGGGCAGCACCTCGTTATCGCCCACCGTTTCCAGGCTGACTTCGGCTGCGACGATGGCATGGGTCGCCGCATCTACGGCCAGGTGAAGCTTGCGCCAGACGCGGCGTTTCTCCTTGCCGTGCTTGCGAATTTTCCATTCGCCCTCGCCATAGACCTTGAGTCCGGTGGCATCGATGACGAGGTGAGCCACCGGGCCATGGCTCGGTAGGCGGTACTTGATTTCGACCGTCTTGGCACGCTTGCTGATACAGCTGTAGTCCGGCGACTGTAAGGGCACCTTCATCAGCTTGAACAGCGAGTTGATGAAGCCTTCCAAGGCACGCAGCGGTAGCTTGAATACCGCCTTGAGCATCAGCGCGGTTTCAATGGCAGAGTCGCTGTAATGGAAGCCTCGCCCCCGGCGGCCATGATGGGTTTGGCAATGCCACTGCTGGATGGCTTGCTCATCCATCCAGACGGTCAACGAACCACGTTGCACCAAGGCTTGGTTGTACTGTTTCCAGTTGCTGATCTTGTGCTTGGACTTGCCCATCTGGCGCTCCCGGTGGTGAACCTAAGAGATCAGATCACCAAACTGCGGGATAGTTCCCTGATTTGAGCAACAACGCC
>NZ_JBFODJ010000037.1:0-6889 GCF_040908265.1 Aeromonas sp. R5-1 | reverse complement strand
CTAAACAAAACAAGCCACACCCAAAGGACTGAGTTGATGCCTATCCTACCACCTCTGCCACGACCACAACGGCGCCGCATTCACAAAATCATCCATGCCACCCGTGATAAAGGACATGCTCGTCGCTTGATGGCCATCTTGCTGTTACATGAAGGACGCACGATCACCGATGTTCATCACCTTACCGGCGCTGCGCGCTCGACCATCGGTCGTTGGCTTCGGTGGTATCGAGATGAAGGCATAGATGCGCTAGAAGCCTTACCGGCTGGCCGTGCCCCAGTCTTACCTATCGCCAAGATTGTCACCTTACTGGTGCTGCTCATGCAGTTTTCTCCGCAAGATTTTGGTTATCAGCGCAGCCGTTGGTGTACTGAACTATTGGCTATAAAAATCAATCGGTTAACAGGGCTCAATGTGGCAGCCTCCACGCTCCGCCGATGGTTACCTCGTATGGGCATTGTCTGGCGCAGGCCCGTGCCGACCTTGCGGATAAAAGACCCAGCCTATCAGGAAAAAATGGCGAATATCGACGCCGCGCTGGCCCGCTGTGATGCCGATAATCCGGTGTTTTATGAGGATGAAGTCGATATAGACCTCAATCCCAAATTAGGAGCCGACTGGATGTTCAGAGCGCAGCAAAAGCGGGTTGTCACACCGGGGCAGAATGCCAAGCATTATCTGGCAGGCGTTCTCCACGCAGGCAACGGAAGGGTACTTTACGTCAGCGGGATCAAGAAAAACTCATCGCTGTTTATTGCCATGCTGGAAAAGCTGCGCCACCACTACCGACGAGCCAAAACCATCACGTTGATCCTCGATAACTACATCATTCACAAAAGCAAACAGACCGAGCGATGGTTGAAGAAGAATCCCAAGTTCTGCCTGGTGTTCCAGCCAGTTTACAGCCCTTGGGTTAATCACATAGAACGGCTATGGCACAAGTTACATGAAACCATCACGCGCAATCATCAATGCAGAGGGATGGCAAACCTGCTGGCCCGAGTGAAACACTTCATGGATACCGTGTCTCCTTTCCCGGGGAATGGCTATGGCACAGCGAAGGTGTAGCACTATTGGGATCAGTTATTTAGAGTATGAGTGGTTTGTTGAGCATCCATTTTTAGGTAAATATATTGATATCCTCAGCCACAAGTCATCAAGATTCAAAATAAGTGAACTAACAAAGGAGGAACTAGAGCCATTGATATTAGATTTGGTTGATATTCCAAAAGATAAGGAGGACTCCGTTTCAAAAGTTGCAAATGAATATTACACATCAGAATACCCAGAGTCATTAGCACATTTCACTAAATTCACACAGCATTTATTTTACACTTTATACAAGGTTGGCGTTATAGGAATAAAAATAGATGGTATTAGCTCGGTTACATGGGTTCATGATAAAACACAAGATTTGACGCCATCTAGAATTAAAACCACCTCTATAGTCTATATACATAAAATGCTGTGGCGAGTACTGGCGATTGATAAAAGAGTCTAAATCTTGATATCATTCACACGTTTCCGCACCATGTCACCTTGACCAAAATTCAAACTGGTTAGGTTTAAACAGCTTTAGATGACATATTTTCGGTTGCTTCATATTAATGTGGTATGGCTTTTACAATTATTAAAGAGTGTTTTTCATTTCAGTAGTCTCAAGTAGAAATACCAAGACCTTCATACCATAAAATGGAATATACTCCTTCAGAGATTTATTCACACATACCACGATATAAACATCACCACTATAGATCCCAAGCGTAGATGTCGAACAAGAAATGACTAAACCTATTCATATTAACTGAGAGATTTTAAAAGTATGGGTTTGATACATTATTTTCAAAGGTACTCATCTCGCGAGAACGCGGTCACAAACAACACGCTTCTATTGTTTGCAAAAATATATGAGCACTCACCATTGCAACTTGCCAACCTGCTATCAGAAATAACCGGTGAAAACATTGAAATTGGAATAGATATAAATCAGCAGCAGCGTATGGGAGACTCCATACCGGATGGTTCTATTGGGCAACGTAGCTTCAAAATACTCATCGAGACTAAAGTAGATGCTTCTGTTGATGTAACACAGCTTGAACGTCATGCTAACCAATTTAAGGGCGAGGAACAGAAAATACTATTACTCCTTACAAAGGAAAGTATTGAACACAACAGACTAGTAAACATTGAATCTAAAATTCAATCGAAAAATCCAGGCGTGGTGTTTTCAAATGTTACGTTTGAAGGCATATGTATAATGTCTAAGCGGTTATTTAAAGAGCATGAAACACAAATAAACTCTATTATTGAAGACTACTGGCAATACTGTAATGACACAGATTTATTTTATCAAGCCAAATACTTAATGAGAGTTTTACCTTGTGGTGTAAGTCTCACTCTAAATGCCAAGTACGGTATATACTACCATCCCTCAGATAGAGGATATACTGAGCATCGATACTTAGGTGTTTATGCCAATAAATCAGTTCAATACATCTGGGATATTGAGTCAGTTTTTGATGTCATATGGGATGGTGAAAAACTCTCCAAGCAACTTGTAAATGGGATAGATACAGACAAGTTCGATCAACGAATAATCGCAATAATAGAAGAATCGAAATCACATTGCGGTTACTACATTGAGGAGGGGCACCGGTTTTTCTGTGGGGAGCCCGTCAAAACAAATTTTAGGAAGGTGTCATCTGGAGGGATTCAAGGGGCAAGGATATTCAACATTAAAGAATTGATAGGTAAGCCAGGCTCAGTTGAAGAGGTTTCTCAAAAATTAAACGTACTCACTTGGACTTAACTTTCAAAACCTGTCGATGTGGTAGTTTAATATGATTCTGAATTATCAATTGACACCCAACTAATTTAACTAATAAAGGAAACCCCACCAGAATTTATTTTGGTGGGTTTCCTTTATCTCGCAGCCTGATCCACCAGATAGAGGATGCTGTGATAGGGAATGCCGGTGTGCTGGGTCAGCCCCAGCTCGCAGGTGCCACTGTTGCTGATTTCATGGCAGTATGCGCGGCAGCGTGGAACTCAGACGTCATTAACTCTTTGTCTTCTACCTGCGCCATAAATTGAAAGTAAAGGTGAGAGCTCCAGCATGACGCCTACAACCCTCTTTCGCTTTCTGCCTTGATGGCGCCCAGTATCCGGCGCCGGATCAGGCCGCTGACGGGGCGGATCAGATACCAGTAAGGTGCGAATTTGAGGCGGCAGATCAGATCCGGGCAGAACACCCTTGTCTGGGTGGTCAACCGAGTGGTGCCGTTTGGCTGGCGGCTGGCCGAAAACCCCAGAGCGAGCTTGGCGACGCCTGGCGCCGCAAAGTCCAGATACGCCTGACTGTCCACCATGGTCACCAGACCAAAGTCCGGCCGCCAGAACCGGCCGACAAGGCCGTAGAGCAGCGTGTTGTCGTCCTGGCTGTCGAGCGGCACGAATCTGTGCAGGCCAAAGGGAGGCGGGCTGGCGCTCTGTTGGCGGCCGAGAAGATGCCCAAGGCGCATCGGTACTTCCCGCAAGCCGATCAGGTGGCGAAAGGCCGGATCCACTTCCGGTCGATAGTTGGCCGCCGCCTGGATGACGGAGCGCGGGTCGGCGGCAATGTCGCGAGCGTGCTCTTCACAGAAGTGATAGGCAGGCAGATAGTGGTTCAGCGGCGTCATCCATTCTTCCTTGCCATCGTTCGTATCAACATCTGCCCCTTTCATAGCACGTAGCACCAGACAAGTCCCGTTTTTAAGCCACCTTGTTCACCCCATTGAAAACGGCAGGATTGTTATCCTGCCGTTTAGTTTTCCTATCTCGCCGCCTGATCCACCAGATAGAGAATGCTGTGATAGGGAATGCCAGCGTGCTGGCTGAGCCCCATTTCACAGGTGCGGCTGTTGCTGAATCCCTGACGGCAATCCCTGGGCACCTGGGCGGGCAGGCTGGCAAGCGCCGCGGCGTTGAGCTCCGGGGTCATCAACCCTTTGTCACCGGCAAAGCCGCAGCACTGGATATGCTCCGGCACGATCACCTCCCGGGCGCAGGCACGGGCGACGCTGAGCATCGCCTCCCCCAGCCCCATGCGCCGGCTGCTGCAGGTGATATGGAGCATGACGGTCTCATCGATGGGGGTCAGCTCAAGGTGGGGCAGCAGGTGTTCCAGCACAAAGGCGGAGGGCTCGAACACCCGAAGGCCCTTGCCGAGCGCCCCCGAGAGCAGCCGCTGCACGCAGGGGCTGGTGTCGAGCAGCACGGGCCAGCGCCCCTGTTCGCTTGCCTGCCACAATGTATCGGCCAGCTCAGTACGCTTGGCTGTGGCCACCTCGACCATCCCCTTGCTGTCATAGGGCATGCCGCAGCAGAGCTCCTCAATGCCTTGCGGCACTATCACCCGGCAGCCCGCCTTCTTGAGCAAGGATTGCACCACGTCCGGCAGTGACGGGGCCTCCTCCTGCTGGCCGAACACCCGGCTGGCGCAGGATGGCAGATAGACCACGGCGCGATCCTCTCCAATGCCCTCATTGGATCCGCCATGGCTCCCCTCCCCTTGCGGCCACCGGTAGCGGCTCGGCCCCGGCAGGGTGGGCAGCCAGGCGGGGGTGCGCTGGCCGCTCAGATGGCGAACCCCGTTCACCAATCGCGCCAGCGCCTTGTCTCCCAGCAGCTTGCCGGCAATGGCTTTGAGGCCGAGAGCCCCACGGGACGTGCGGGTAACGCCGGCGAAATGATCGGCGCTCCAGCGGGCGATGGGCACGAAGCGCTGGTACTTTTCGCTGCGCAGCTTCTTGATGAGCGCTCCGGTGTTGATGCCCACCGGGCAGCGATCGGCGCAGAGCCCGGTGGCGGCGCAGGTGTCGATGCCCTGATAGTCAAACAACCGGGCCAGCTGGTTGGAGGGCTCATCGGCACGATTGCGGCGGGCCAGTTCGCGATAGAGCACGATGCGCTGGCGTGGCGAGAGGGACAGGGTGCGCGAGGGGCAGACCGCCTCGCAAAAGCCACATTCGATGCACGGATCCACGATGGCATCGCTCGCCGGCATGGGTTTGAGGTGTGCCAGGTGGGCCTTGGGGTCGTCGTTGATGATGACGCCGGGATTGAGCAAGCCATCGGGGTCCAGCAGCGCCTTGATGCGACGCATCAGCGCCATCCCCTCCGGCCCCCATTCGAGCTCCACATAGGGGGCCATGTTGCGGCCGGTGCCGTGCTCGGCCTTGAGGGACCCGCCAAAGCGCACGGCGACCAACTCGGCCACCGCATCCATAAAGGCGCCGTAGCGGGCCACCTGGGCCGGATCGTCGAACCCCTGGGTAAAGACGAAGTGCAGGTTCCCCTCCAGCGCGTGGCCAAAGATGATGGCTTCACCGTATTCGAAGCGATCGAACAGAGCTTGCAGCCCCGCCACTCCTTCCGCCAGACGCTCGATGGGAAAAGCGACATCCTCGATGATAACGGTGGTGCCGGTGGTGCGCACCGCCCCCACCGCCGGGAAAAGCCCCTTGCGAATGGCCCAGAGGCCGGCGCTGTCGCCGGTAAAAGGCACAGAGGCGACCTGAACGAACTCGGCCGCCATGACCGTCACCTGCTCGCAGCGATCCACCAACTCTTCCTTCGACTCCCCATGCACCTCCACAAGCAGGGCGCAGGCAGCCAGATCCAGGGTCTTGATAAAGTCCGGCAGGCCGGGCTTGCCCGCCACCGAGCGAAGGCAGCGCCCATCCATCAGCTCCACCGCCGCCACTGGCGCAGCTTTGAGCCGCGAGGTGGCCAGACAGGCCTGCTCGGCGTCTCGAAACACCAGCAGGGCTGAGGCCTTGTGGGGGTATTCGGGCAGGCGTTGTTGCTCAAATCAGGGAACTATCCCGCAGTTTGGTGATCTGATCTCTTAGGTTCACCACCGGGAGCGCCAGATGGGCAAGTCCAAGCACAAGATCAGCAACTGGAAACAGTACAACCAAGCCTTGGTGCAACGTGGTTCGTTGACCGTCTGGATGGATGAGCAAGCCATCCAGCAGTGGCATTGCCAAACCCATCATGGCCGCCGGGGGCGAGGCTTCCATTACAGCGACTCTGCCATTGAAACCGCGCTGATGCTCAAGGCGGTATTCAAGCTACCGCTGCGTGCCTTGGAAGGCTTCATCAACTCGCTGTTCAAGCTGATGAAGGTGCCCTTACAGTCGCCGGACTACAGCTGTATCAGCAAGCGTGCCAAGACGGTCGAAATCAAGTACCGCCTACCGAGCCATGGCCCGGTGGCTCACCTCGTCATCGATGCCACCGGACTCAAGGTCTATGGCGAGGGCGAATGGAAAATTCGCAAGCACGGCAAGGAGAAACGCCGCGTCTGGCGCAAGCTTCACCTGGCCGTAGATGCGGCGACCCATGCCATCGTCGCAGCCGAAGTCAGCCTGGAAACGGTGGGCGATAACGAGGTGCTGCCCACGCTGCTCAACCCCTTGCGCCGCAAGATAGAACAAGTCAGCGCCGATGGTGCTTATGACACCAGAGCCTGTTATGCCCTACTGCAAAAGAAGGGCATCAAGGCCACCATACCGCCGAGAAAGAATGCGGCATTCTGGAAGAAAGGCCATCCACGCAACGAGGCGGTTGCCGCGCTCAAGGCAGGAGAACTGGAGCAATGGAAAAAGGACTCTGGCTATCATCAGCGCTCGATAGCTGAGACCGCCATGTATCGCTTCAAGCAGCTCATCGGTCCGAAACTGAGTCTGCGGAGCTACAACGCCCAGGTGGGTGAGATCCTGGCCGGGGTGAAAGTCATGAACAAGGTCATAGGGCTTGGTATGCCTATTCGGCAGGCCGTCAACTAAGCCCGCCCGGCGGGTTGGGGAGCGAGTATCCGACTTTGGATTTGATCAACAAGGCC
>NZ_JBFODJ010000036.1:0-32749 GCF_040908265.1 Aeromonas sp. R5-1 | reverse complement strand
CAGGGCGAGATCGTGAACATTTTGTTAAAAATTAAAAATAGTTTTTTGCCTACAAAACAAATACTTATAGGCCTGTGATATGCAGTTAACTTTATAGTCAGGATCGCCTTCACACTTTTTAATCGTCACTGCACGTCATTTCAGCTCAAAAAATGCGCATGAAATCCAAAAAATGATAATTTCCATGATTTCCATAGTTAACAATTTGCTCACATCCTCACCCTGAAATTTGACCTGGTGATCCGGCTGTGATCTCATGCTCCTTTTCAGGAGTGCTCTCATGTCTATTGATGCCGTTTTCGCTCAGTTCTTCGACAATATTCACGACCCTCGCCAGCATGCCAAGATTTATTATCCCTTCTACGATGTCCTGTTTCTCACCGTCTGTGCCGTGATCGGCGGGGCTGAGGGCTGGGAAGATATTGAGGATTTCGGCGAGGTTCATCTTCCCTGGTTTCAATCCAAGGGACTGTTTAAAAACGGCATTCCTGTCCATGACACCATTGCCAGGATCATCTCCGGCATCAAACCAGAGCCGTTTCAGGCCGCCTTTGTGCGGTGGACTCAAGCCATTAACCAGCACACCGATGGCGCCCTGGTCGCTATCGATGGCAAAACCCTGCGCAGTTCCTATGACCGTGAGGATCGAACGTCGACCATTCACATGGTCAGTGCCTATGCCGCCGCCAATAAGCTGGTGCTCGGACAGATAAAAACCGACGCCAAGTCCAATGAAATTACCGCTATTCCCGAGTTGCTGGCGCTGCTCGACATCAAAGGCTGCCTGGTATCCATCGATGCGATGGGGTGCCAGACCGAGATCGCCGAGACCATCCTTCAGCAAGGTGGCGATTACTTATTGGCCGTCAAAGGCAACCAACCCAAGTTGTTCGAGGCGGTTCGACAGGCCCTCGCCCCGCTGGCGGCCACCCCGTTATGCGCAGAGACGATGACGCTTGAGAAGGCTCATGGCCGCATCGATGGTCGTGAGTACCATGTCATGGCGGCGGGCGAGTTGGCCGCCCAGTTTCCTCATTGGAAACAGTTGCACAGCATTGGCGTGGCCATCTCCTATCGCGTTGAAAATATGCAAAAAATTACCATAGAGCAGCGTTATTTCATCAGTTCCAAAGCGTTGGTGCAGGATGAGTTTGCGCGAGCGGTGCGTGGGCACTGGGCCATCGAAAATAGCCTGCACTGGGTGCTGGACGTCACGATGGGCGAGGATGATTGCCCGATTTATCGCGGTGATGCCGCAGAGATTTTGGCGTGCATCCGGCACATGGGGCTGAACATGCTCAGGGCCGAGACTTCACGCAAGGCGAGCGTAAGACGGAAGCAAAAAATCGCAGGAATGAGCAGTGAATATCTGGAAACGGTACTCAATGCGGGTCTCAAAAAACTGGGTGAAATTTAACAAAATGTTCACGCTCTCACCCTGGCGGATTATGCCTTAGAGTTGTGCTCCAGTGTAGCCAGTACAACCACTTATAAATTCCAATCTCGCAAACGGGCGCGCAGCCTGTGCATGGCCTGACTATGAATCTGGCTCACCCGAGATTCACTCACACTCAATACTTCACCGATCTCGCGCAGATTCAGCTCTTCATCGTAATAAAGGGACAGCACCAGCGCCTCCCGCTCCGGCAGGCGGGCGATGTGCTCGGCCAGGGCCCCCTGGAAGCGCTCGGCCGCCAGATCGTCGAATCCTCCCTGACCGTTGCCGTCATCGGGATGACCGATGACATCTTCGCTGACACCCAGATCCTCGATGCCGATGATCTTGCCGCAGGAAACATCCTGCAGCATGGCATGGTACTCCCCGAGAGACACCCCCATATTGGCGGCCACCTCGGTGTCTCTGGCATCCCGGCCATGGGCCTGCTCCACGTTCTCGATCGCTTCTGCGATGGCACGGCTGTTGCGGTGCACCGAGCGGGGCACCCAGTCTCCGCGGCGGATCTCGTCGAGCATGGCACCACGGATGCGGATGCCGGCATAGGTTTCAAAGCTGGCGCCCTTGCTGCCGTCAAAGTTGCGGGAAGCTTCGAGCAGCCCAATCATACCTGCCTGGATCAGGTCATCCAGCAAGACACTGCTTGGCAGGCGAGCCAATAAATGCTGGGCAATCCGCTTGACCAGCGGAGCGTGTCGCTCGACCAGCACGTAGGAATCCTGATGACGCAAGTATGCTTGGGCTTTATTCACGGGAGTCTTCCTGTGTTATGACCGGCTTTTGCAACAAGTTTTCCAGGAAAAATTCGAGGTGGCCCCCCGGCTGATTCGGGATGGGCCAGCTCGCCGCCTTGTTCGCCAGGGCACGAAATGCCAGGGCGGCAGGGGATTTTGGAAACGCCTCAACTATCAGTTTCTGCTTGCGCACCGCGGCCCGCAGGTTGGTGTCGTAAGGCACGCAGGCCACCAGTTCCAGGGAGGTATCCAGGAAGCGGTCGGTGACCCGGGTCAGCTTGGCGAACAGCTCCTGCCCCTCGCGCAGGGAGCGGACCATGTTGGCCACCACCTTGAAGCGGAACACACCGTGATCCTTGGAGAGGATCTTGATGAGCGCGTAGGCATCCGTGATGGAGGTGGGTTCATCGCACACCACCACCATGATGTCCTGGGCGGCACGGGTGAAACTCAGCACCATGTCGGAAATCCCCGCCGCCGTGTCCACCAGCAACACGTCCACCTGGGTCTTCATCTCGCTGAAGGCGCGGATGAGCTCGGCATGTTGTACCGGGGAGAGCTCGACCATGGACTGAGTGCCCGAGGTGGCCGGCACTATCATCATGCCGTAGGGCCCCTCGACGATGATGTCGTCCAAGGTGCATTCCCCCGCCAGCACGTGGGAGAGGTTGCGATGCACCCTCAGCCCCAGCATGACGTCGACGTTGGCCAGGCCAAGGTCGGCGTCCAGCACCAACACCCGCTTGCCCTGGGCGGCCATGGCTCCCGCCACGTTCAGGGTCACGTTGGTCTTGCCGACGCCCCCCTTGCCTCCGGACACGGCGATCACTTTCACTCGATTGTTTTGACGCATTTTGCGCAGACCACTCGCCTGATCCATATACATGTTACTCATAAAACTCCGAATCTTCGGATTCGCCAAAACCCGATCCCCAGAAATAGGGATCTTCTGCTTCCCGTTCCAGCGACCCCATGGCGGCACCGACCAGCAGCGCCGCGTTGGCAACTTGAATATCTTCCGGCACCCGTTGCCCGTCGGTGATGTAACTGATGGGCAGGGCGTTTTGAATGCACACGTTGATCACTTCACCCAGATTCAGGCTCTCGTCGAGCTTGGTCAGAATGCAGCCGGAGAGCGGAATGCGCCGGAAGTGATCCACCGCCTCCTGCATCACACGTCGCTGGGAGGTGGCCGACATGACCAGATAACTGCGGATACGCACCTTGGCATTCTTCACCAGAGTGTCGAGCTGTTCGGTCAGGCGGATATCCCGCTGACCCACCCCGGCGGTGTCGATGAGCACCAGCCGGCGATGGCGGAACTGATAGAGGGCACTGGCCAGCTCTTCGGCGTCCCGCACCTGCCGCACCGGGCAACCCATGATGCGACCATAGGTCTGCAGCTGTTCGTGGGCCCCGATCCGGTAGTTGTCCGTGGTAATGAGCGCCACCTGCTCGGCGCCATACTTCATGGCAAAGCGGGCCGCCAGCTTGGCGATGGTGGTGGTCTTGCCCACCCCGGTCGGTCCGAGCAGGGCCACCGCCCCCCCCTGACGCAGGATCTCGTCCTCGCTGATCTTGAGCTGGGCCGTCAGCACCTCGGCCAGCTGGGCCATGGCCTGATGGATCGGCATGTCTTCGGGGATGAGGCCCGCCAGCTGATCGGCGAAGGCGTCGTCGAACCCCATCTTCTTGAGTTCCTTGATGAGCAGGGCGCGCATGGGTTCGCGGCGCTCCACCTCCTGCCACATCAGGCCGGAGATCTGGTGCTCCAGCAGCTTGCGGATGCTGGCCATCTCCTTGCGCATCCCCTCCATCTCCTGATCCCGCTGGGCGGACTGGGCCTGGCGCGGGGCGGCGGCAGGACGGGCCTTGGGCTTGGCGGGCTCGGGAGCGGCGCCCCACTGGCCCTGTTCGGCCAGGGTTCTGGGAGCACTGGCCGCGCCCGCCAGTCCGGCGGACTGGGTGCCGGCAGTGCCATTGGCGGGCCAGGAGGCCGAGGCTGGCTGACCGTTGCCCGCTCCGCTGCCAGACCATGATCCCGGTGCGGCATTGCCACCCGCCGGGTTGGCCGGATTGAGCTTCTGCTGGCGTGCCAGCAGGGCCGCCAGGGTATCGGCGTAGTATTCGTTCTGTTCCTTGGGTGGCGCCGACCTCGTCATCTGCTTGCCCGCAGACGAGATATTGACGCTCTCTTCATTCAACTGACGGCGAACCGGCGCGTCTTTGGGCCCCGGTACCTGGGATTGATAATCGACGGCCGCGACTATCTCCACCCCACCGGTGACCTTTTTGTTGGACATGATGACGGCATCGGGTCCGAGAGTCTCCTTGACCTCGGCCAGCGCCGTGCGCATGTCTTTGGCAAAAAACCGCTTAATCTTCACCCGTCATCTCCGCTAACTAGCCCTGTCCCACCGCACTGACGATGCGGATCTGCTTGTCGTCAGGCACTTCCTGATAGGACAGCACGCGTAATCCAGGAATGGCATTCTTGACAAATTTCGCCAGGGTATTGCGCAATATCCCCGATGTCAGAAGCACGGCCGGCTGGCCTTCCAGTTCTTGTCGTTGAGTGGCTTCCACCAGGGAGCGTTGCATCCGCTCCGCCAGTCCCGGTTCGATACCGGCGCCATCTCCCCCACCTGCTTGCAGGGATTGATGCAATATACGTTCCAGTTCTGGTGACAAGGTGATCACCGGCAGCTCGGGCTCGGGGCCGGCAATCTCCTGCACAATCAATCTGCGCAGGGCAATCCGGCAGGCTGCGGTCAGCACTTCCGGGTCCGGGCTACGGGGCGCATATTCCACGAGGGTCTGCAGGATAGTGCGCATATCGCGAATTGGCACGCCTTCATTGAGCAAATTCTGCAATACCTTCACCAGGTTGCCCATGCTGATCACCTCGGGAACCAGTCCTTCCACCAGCTTGCTCTGATGCTTCCCTATCATGTCGAGCAGTTGTTGCACCTCGTCATGACCCAGCAGCAGCGCCGCATGGTTGGAGAGGATCTGGCTCAGGTGGGTAGCCACCACGGTGGCCGCATCGACCACGGTGTAGCCAAGGGTCTGGGCCTGGGAGACCTGCTCCTTGGCGACCCAGACCGCCTCCAGCCCGAACGCCGGGTCCTGGGTGGCGATACCGTGGATCTGGCCGAACACCTGCCCCGGGTTGATGGCCATCTCCTTGTCGTGATAGACGGTGGCTTCCCCCGTGCTCACGCCCATCAGGGTGATGCGGTACTGGTTGGGGGCAAGATCCAGGTTGTCGCGAATGTGGACGGCAGGCACCAGAAAGCCCAGCTCCTGGGAGAGCTTCTTGCGCACCCCCTTGATCCGGTTGAGCAGCTCGCCCCCCTGATTCTTGTCCACCAGAGGTATCAGCTGATAACCCACCTCCAGGCCGATGATGTCCACCGGCATGACGTCGTCCCAGCTGAGATCCTTCTGCTCCACCGGGGCATCCCCCTGGGCCGGCATGAGTTCGCCGCTCGCCGCCTTCGCCTTGTTCTGCTTCTCGCGGCGCAGCAGCCACCAGGCGCCCGCCGCCGCCACCGCCCCCAGGCTCAGGAAAGCCAAGTGCGGCATGCCGGGTACGCTGCCCATCATCAGCAGGATGCCGGCGGAGATCACCAGCGCCTTGGGATTTTCGAACAGTTGGCCGAGTACCGCTGTCCCCATGTCCTGGTCGGTATTCTGACGGGTAACGATGATGGCCGCGGCAATGGAGAGCAGGAGCGAGGGGATCTGGGCGACCAGACCGTCACCGATGGCGAGCAGGGTATAGACCTGGGCCGCTTCGCCGAAGGTGAGCTGGTGCTGCATCATGCCGATGATGAAGCCGCCGATGATGTTGATGAAGAGGATCATGATGCCGGCGATGGCATCCCCCTTCACGAATTTGGAGGCACCGTCCATGGAGCCGTAGAAGTCCGCTTCCTGAGTCACGTCCTGACGGCGCTTCTTGGCCTCTTCCTGGTTGATGAGACCGGCGTTCAGGTCCGCATCGATGGCCATCTGCTTGCCGGGCATGGCGTCAAGGGTGAAGCGGGCGCTCACCTCGGAGATCCGGCCCGCACCCTTGGTGACCACCACGAAGTTGATGATCACCAGGATCATGAAGACGATGATGCCCACGGCATAGTTGCCGCCGATCACCACGTTGCCGAACGCCTCGATCACATGGCCTGCCGCCGCGCTGCCGTTGTGGCCTTCCAGCAACACCACCCGGGTGGAGGCGACGTTGAGGGCGAGCCGCAGCAGAGTGGCGATCAGCAAGACGGTGGGGAAGGCGGCAAATTCCAGGGGGCGGCGGGTATAGACCGCCACCAGCAGCACCACGATGGAGAGGGCGATGTTGAAGGAAAAGAGGATATCCAGCATCAGGGGCGGAATGGGGAGTACCACCATCCCCAGAGAGGCCAATACCAGCAGCGGCGTCCCTACCCCTCTGCTGAGCAGCCACTTGTACTCTTTGAAACGGCCCAGTCCCGCTTTGAATCCCATCGTGCATCTCAATGATAAACTGCCAATAGCGGATTAAAGCAAATATCAAGCCAAGGATTCAATATATTGATTTATATGGTTTTTATTTTAACGCTGTCAGAAGTCCGTCGTTGGCGTCACGGGGAATGGTGACAGGGGGGAAGCTGCCTTCACCAAGCCGGCCAAAGGCCAGCCCAGGCCATGGGGCGAGGCGACGCGCTTCGACAGGGAGATTGCGGCCTTGTTTGCGACACAAGGGAGAGATCGGATGGTGGGGCCATCCCACCGCTTTATTTGCGAAACGCGGGGGGCACAAGGGAGAGCACCCGGGATCAGGCTGCCTCCACTGCGTTATTTGCGAAACTCGGGTGGAATGGGCAGATCCTTGGCGATGGGGGTCGGGCGCCGGCCGCGGCCACGGCGGAACTTCTTGAGCTGATAGACATAGGCCAGCACCTGGGCGACGGCGGCGAAGAGCCCCTCCGGGATCTCCTGGCCAATCTCGGTGGCGTGGTAAAGGGCCCGGGTGAGCGGCGGGGAGGACATGACGGGGATGTCGTATTCGCGCCCGATCTCCCGGATCTTCATCGCCACCTCGTCGACCCCCTTGGCCAGTACCTTGGGCGCCGCCCCCGGCTTGCCCGCATCGTATTTGAGCGCCACCGAGTAGTGGGTCGGGTTGGTGATGATCACATCGGCCTTGGGGACATCCCCCATCATGCGGCGCATGGCCATCTGCATCTGCAACTGGCGTATCCGCCCCTTGACCTCGGGCTTGCCTTCGCTGTCCTTGAACTCGTCCTTGATCTCCTGCTTGGTCATCTTGAGCTGGCGATTGTGGTTCCAGCTCTGGAACGGCACATCGATGGCGACAATGGGGATCAGGGCGCAGCAGAGGATGATCAGCATCCAGAGCAGCAGGTCCAGGGCATCGACGATGCCGCCGGGAAAGCCCTCAAGAGAGAGATTCAGCAGATGGTTGAACTGGCTCGACAGCATCCACCAGGCGAACAGACTAATAAACACCACTTTTGCGATGGATTTGACAAGTTCCACCAGGGATTGCACCCCGAACATCCTTTTGATGCCGCTCAGGGGGCTCAGCTTGCTCCACTTGGGCAACATGGCCTCGGAGGAGAAATTCATCCCGCCGAGCAGGGTGTTGCCGACGAAGGCGGCGATGATCACCAGCATGAACAGCAGCCCCAGAGGCTGGATCAGCTCCCCCAGCAGGGCAGGCACCATGGCCCCCATGGCATTGGGGTCGAACGCCTGATCCCGGTCCAGGGTAAAGCCCATGGTGAGTACCTTGATCATGGCCCCTGCCAGACTCTCCTTGATCATCAGGAGGCCGAACACGGTCGCCAGCAGGACGCTGGCGGTACCCAGCTCCTTGGAACGTGCAATCTGCCCTTTTTCCCGGGCTTGTTGCAGTCGTTTGCCCGTGGGTTGTTCTGTGCGTTCCTGATCGGTATCAGCCATGCTGGCCTCCTGCCGGCATCAGCCGACTGGCGGCCCGCCAGACTGGCAGCAAAAGGGCCGCAACCCGGAGGGCCTCAGTCATGCTGGCCCCCGAAGCACTGGACGTTGATGAGCTCGCAGCTGGTCTCCTGCACCCGCTCCCAGAGCGCGTCGAAGTGCCCCATGAAGCCACCGATGGTGAGCCAGAGGATGAACAGGCCCGACATCATGCTGACCGCAAAGCCGATGCTGAAGATGTTGAGCTGGGGGGCCGCACGAGTCATCACCCCGAACGCGAAGTTGATCAGCAGCAGGGCGATGATGGCCGAAAGCGCCATCACCAGAGAAGCCTGATACATGACCCCGAGAAAGCTCACCAGGCTGCGGATGGCAGGCAGGGTGAGCCCGCTGTCAGATACCGGCAGGGTTTCGAAACTCAGCACCACCATGCGCAGCATCAGCAGGTGGCCGTCCACCGCGAGAAACACCAGGGTCGCCAGCATCAGGTAGAACTGGCCCACCACGGGAGCCGACTGGCCATTCATGGGGTCCACCAGGGTGGCAAAGCCCAGGCTGGTCTGCATGGCGATGACCTGACCCGCCATCACGAAGGTCTCCAGCAGGAACTGGGTCATGAGGCCGAGCGCGATGCCGATGAGCAGTTGCTGCCCCAGCACCAGGAAGCTGCCGAGGGAAAAGAGCTCGATCTTCGGCATCGGGGGCAGCAGGGGGGCGATGATGAGGGTGATCACCAGCGCCAGGCCGATGCGGATATGGGCCGGGGCGAGCCGGCTGCCAAAGACCGCCATCACCATCAGGAGACTGCTCACCCGGGCCAGGGGCCAGAGGATGGAGGAGAGCCACTCCATGATGAGCGCCGTGGTGTAGGTCATGACAGCAACACTCCCGGCAGGAACAGGCCAACGGGAGGACGCAGGCCCCGGTCTGCCTCGGCCAGAGCAAAAGAGTGGCCCTTGGCTGGCATCAGCCCACCACCTCGGGGATCTGGCTCACCATCAGCTGGAAGAAGTCCATCAGACTCTGCAATCCCCAGTGAGCCCCCGCCCCCAGGGCCAGCAGGGTGACCACCAGACGGGGCAGGAAGCTCAAGGTCTGTTCGTTGATGGAGGTGGCGGCCTGGAAGATGGCGACCACCAACCCCACCATCAGGCTCGGCAGGATCACGGCGCACACCATGATGGTCACCAGCCAAAGCGCCTCGCGAAAGACGTCGACGAAGGTTTCAGGACTCATTGCTCGCTCCTTTTGATGGGTTTGCCCAGGGCCGCATCCTCCTGGCCTCCTCCTTCGAAAGAAAGAGAGGCCTCTTCGCTTCCTCCCCGAGTGAAGGGGAGAGCCAGGGGGAGGGTCTGCCCTCCCCTAACCACCCGAGCCCAGCCCGAAGCTGGTGGCCAGGGAGCCCAGAATGAGGTTCCAGCCATCTACCATGACGAACAGCATCAGCTTGAACGGCAGGGAGACCAGCATGGGGGAGAGCATCATCATCCCCATGGCCATCAAAATACTGGCGACCACCAGATCGATGACCAGAAAGGGCAGAAACAGCATGAAGCCTATCTGGAAGGCGGTCTTGAGCTCGCTGGTGACAAAGGCCGGGATCAGCACCCGTAGCGGCACGTCCGCAGGCTCTGCCACCTGCACGTTCGCTATCTCCATGAAAGTATTGAGATCCTTGACCCGGGTCTGGGCCAGCATGAACTGGTGAATGGGCAGCTCCGCCTTCTCCAGGGCCTCCTTGGCCCCGATGGTCTCGGCCAGATAGGGCTGCAACGCCTCGTTGTTGATGCGATCCAGCACCGGCGACATGATGAAAAACGACATGAAGAGGGCGATGCCGATCAGCACCTGGTTGGAGGGGCTCTGCTGCAGACCGATGGCCTGGCGCAGGATGCCGAGCACCACGATGATCCGGGTGAAGGAGGTCATCATGATCACCATGGCCGGCAGGAAGGAGAGCGCGGTCATCAGCGCCAGCACCTGCAGGGTCAGGCTGTACTCCTGACTGCCATCCGCCATGGTCTTGACGGTGAGTGCCGACATGCCGTCCTGGGCCATCGCCAGGGGCGAGAGCACCAGAGAGAGCAGTGCCAGCCACCGGGTCCAGTTAACGTTTTTCATGCTTGCCCATCAGTTTGCCCAGTTGCTCGGAGAACGCCTGGGGCTGGCTCTCGTCCAGCGGCTCCTCCAGGCGATAGAGGAAGTTGACCTGCTGCGGCGTCACCCCGACCAGCAGCTGCTGGCCGCCCACCTTGACCACCATCAGCTTCTCCTTGTAGCCAAGGGGCAGGGTGGCGATGACCTTCATCTGGCCCCCTCCCATCACCTGGGAAAGCTTGCTCTTCTTGAGCAGGAAGCCCAGCACCAGAATAAGGCCGATCACCATCAGGCTGGAGAGCAGCCAGGAGGTGAGGCTGGGGGGATTGGCCCCTACCCCCGGGTTGGCCAGGGCAGGCAGGGAAAACAGCCACAACGGGAGCACACGGATCATTTGAGCTTCTTGATCCTTTCAATCTGGCTGATGACGTCGGTGAGGCGGATACCGAACTTGTCGTTCACCACCACCACCTCGCCGTGGGCGATCAGGGTACCGTTGACCAGCACGTCCAGGGGTTCACCCGCCACCCGATCCAGCTCCACCACCGAGCCCTGGTTCAGTTGCAGCAGGTTGCGAATGCTGATCTGGCTGCGGCCCACTTCCATGGCGATGGTCACCGGGATGTCCAGAATGGTGTCCAGCTTGCGCCGCTCTTCAGCGCTGATGGGGGCTTCGTCCTTCAACTCCTCCAGGGGGGCAGGCTTGGCTTCGGCCGTGACCTGCTCCTCCAGTGCGGCCGCCCAGGCGTCAGCCATCAAATCCTGCTCGTCATCGGTTCCGCTCATCTTCAATTCCTCAGTGTTGCAACACCTCCCCCGGGGGGAGGATCAATCAGGGTGTTTGTCAGAGATGCTTCGCTCGAGCTCTTCCAGCTCGGCTTCGCCATCAATGCGCACGCCCCCGCGGGTCACCAGATGCATCTCTGTCTTGACCCCGTCAGGGCGCTTGATTTTGTCGGTGATCTTGAGCGCCACGTTCTCCTTGTTGCGCCCCATCTTGGCGTGGAAGGTGGGCAGATCCTCCACAAAGACCAGCAGGTTCTCCGGCATCTCCACCGGGATGATGTCCCCGGGTCTGAGCTCCATCAGCTCACGCAAGGAGAGCTCGGTCTCCAGCAGCTTGGCCTTGAGCTCCACCTTGACGTCCATGATCTCGTCGCGCAGGGCCTTGCTCCAACGCACGTCGGTATCCCCCTTGTCGCTCTGCACCCCCGCATCCAGCAGTTCGCGGATGGGTTCCAGCATGGAGTAGGGCATGGCCACGTGGAAGTCGCCGCCACCGCCGTCCAGCTCGATGTGGAAGGAACTCACCACGATCACCTCGGTGGGGCTGACGATGTTCGCCATGGCCGGGTTCACTTCGGAGTCGAGGTATTCAAAGCCCACGTCCATCACCGGCGCCCAGGCGTCCTTGTAGTCCTCGAACACCAGCTTGAGCAGCATCTGGATGATGCGCCGCTCAGTGGGGGTGAATTCCCGCCCCTCGATCTTGGCGTGGTAGCGGCCATCACCGCCAAAGAAGTTCTCCACCAGAATGAAGACGAGCCGCGCCTCCATGGTGATGAGCGCCGTCCCCTTGAGGGGGCGGAAACGCACCATGTTCAGGCTGGTGGGCACGAACAGGGTGTGGACATATTCGCCGAACTTGAGCATCTGCACGCCGTTGATGGAGACCTCGGCGGTGCGCCGCATCATGTTGAACAGGCTGATGCGCATGTGGCGGGCAAACCGTTCGTTCACCAGCTCCAGGGTCGGCATGCGGCCGCGGACAATGCGGTCCTGGGAGGAGAAGTCGAACTGGGCGATACCGGGATCCCCGGCAGCTCCCAGCTCCTCCTCCTCGACATCGTCGACGCCGTGCAGCAGGGCATCAATCTCGTCCTGACTTAACAGATCGCTCACGCTTCACCTTTCATTGCATGACAAAGCCGGTAAACAGCACTTGTTCGATTACGGGAGAAGAGACCAGGTCGTTCAGCACCCGGCGGCACTCTTCCAGCGAATCCTGACGCAGCTTCTCCTTGCCCTCGAAGGTCATCAGCTGTTCGGCGGTCGCCGAGCTGAAGACCCGCAGCAAGGTGCCTTCGATCAGGGGAATGTTCTGTTTGGCCAGGGTTTCGTCGGCGGTGCCGCGCACCATCAGCTGGATCTTGATCTGCACCAGCCGATCCCGCTGGCCTCCCGCCACGTTGAACACGAAGGGACGGGGCATGCCCACATAGAGCGAGGGCTGGGGCGTGTTCGCCTCCGGCTTGGCCTCGCTCTTTTCGGCAGCGGGCTCATCCCCACCGGCGAGCATGAACCAGGCGCCGGCGCCCCCCCCACCAAGGAGCACGACGGCCAGGGCGACTATCATGATCAGCTTCTTTTTCTTGCCTGCCGCCGGATCCTTCAGCGTCAGTTCGTTATCGTCTGCCATCCCTTGTCCACCCTAGTCTCAAACTTGTTCGGTATCATAAACTTACTTAAGAATGCATCAAGCATAGAAATCGATTCCGGCATCGTTTGCCGATTCCACCAGCAGCGTGAGGTTGCGAGCGCTCCCCTCGGCCTCTCTGCCATCGCTGCCGCCGCCATTTCCCCCCTGTCGCCCCTGGTCACCGAAACCGGACTGACCCTGGGAGGATGACTGCCCTTGCTGCTGGAAGGCTTGCTGCTGCGCCTGTTGTTGCACCACGGTCTGGCCGAGCTGGATCCCCTGCCCTGCCAGCATGTCGCGCAGGCGCGGCATGGCCTGCTCCAGCATCTCACGGGTCTGGCCATGCTGCACCACGAAGTGCACGCTGGCCTGGCTGGAGGCATCCATCTGGATTTGGATCTTCATCTTGCCAAGCCCCAGGGGGTCTAGCTGGATCTCCGCCTGTTGCAGCTTGTCCGCCAGCATCAGGTTCACCTTGTGGTGCAGCTGCTCGGGGGCCTCAGGGGTCGCCAGCTTGAGGTGGGGCAGGCTCTGGGGCTCCCGTCTGACGGTCGACTCGGCCAGCGGTCTGTTCTCGCCGACCTGGCTCTGTGCCTGATGCAAAGGCTGGCTCCCCTCGGCGGGTTCACTGCCCTTGACCTCCATCCCCGACTGTTTGCCCAGCTCATCGAGCCGGGACTTGTCCACCGCGGGCTTCACCGACACGGCCGCGCCGGCGGCCACCACGGGGGCGCTCTCCATCTGGTCCAGGCCCGCCGAGAGGGCCGTCAGGGGGGGCTGTGCCCCCTGGGATTCATGACGAGCCAGGATCTGCGGCGCCACCTGCACGGGGGCCGGGTCTTCCGTCGTCACGGGCTGGCTGCTCCCTGCATTCACCGCAGGCTCGGCCCCTGCACGGGCTCCCTGCCCGCTCGCAGCCTCAGCCTGTCTGGCCTCACCGGCGACAGGGGCGTCCTTCTCTGCCCCTGCCGCCGTCGCGGGCGGGGCGGACTCCGGTGTGGCCGCAGGGGCCGGCCCCTGCGCCACCGTCCGGATCACGCCATCGCCATAGGCGCTGGCGGCACGGGAAGTGGTTGTCCCCTGTCCGGCCGACGCCAGGGGATCGGTCACCAGTGCCTCTTGCGATGAGTCAGCCCGGGTGACAGTGGGAGCCTGGGCGTTTTCTCCTGCCACTACTTTGGCGAGCAGGGCGGCACGCTCCTGACCCGAGAGAGGGGGCTCACCCCCCTTGGCATCCGGCTCCGCTCCCTTGCCAGCCATGGGCTGGCGGGTCGCTCCGCCCTGGTCGGCCACGGCAATGTCATCGGCCAAGGCGGGCTCTTCGGCCCCCAGCGGCAGAGCACCCTGACCGCTCGGCACGGCGCTGGCGCCTTGGGCCGCACCGGGGATGGCTTTCGTTTTGTTCCCTTCCTGCTGACGCTCTGGCGTCATCTGCGGCAGGGAGGCGCTCCCCTCTGCCGCCTCCACGCTCTCTGCCATCCCCACGTCCTTCGCCATTCCCACCCCCTCTGCCATCCCAGGCGCTGCGGCGCCAGGCGGCAAGGGGTTGCCGTCCACAGGCACCGCCGCCTCACCGGCCATGGCGGGCGATGTCGGGGGCACCACCAGGCTCACATCCTGGCGCAGGGAGGCTTGCAACTGTTGCAGGAAGTCGTCGGGAGGCAGCTCCCCCTCGTCGTCCGCCCCCTTCGAGGAAGACGCGGACTCGGTGGCGGGCTCGTCAGACGCCAAAGATTTGGCAGCCGGGGCAAGCCCCTCCCGGGCGCCCTCGGCGGGGCCCTGGAGCGGTGGGTTGCCCTGACTGGCTGGCGCCTTGCCCATCAGCTGGGCCATGGCCATGGCTTGCGAGAAGGCGGCCTTGCCCTCGCCTGACGGCTGCACGCCCCCTTCGCCCCCAATGGTGGGAGCCAGCAGGGTGGCGCTGCCATCGGCAGAAGGCGCCTGGGGGAGAGTGCTAATCAAGGGGGTCTGTATCATGCTGGGATCCCTGACGACGATTCGGTGACGGCCGCACGTGCGGTCATGGCTTGGCCCATCGGCCTCGCATGACCGGAAGAAAGCAAATTACAGGCCAGATTGGTGATAACGACGCAGGATGGCGTAGTCATCCAGCATCTTCTGCTCCTGGCGCTGGGCCTTCTGGCGCACCTTGTCCGCCTTCTTCTCCAGCAGCAGCTCGACCGCCTTGCGCCGCTGCTGGGCTTCGAGCCACTGGGTGCGGCACTCGGCCAGCGCCTCGCGCACCTGCAACACCCCTTGGTACTGCTGGGTCGCCGCGTTTTCGAGCTTGTTGATGAAGGCGTGATACTGGCTGTTCTGCTGGGGGCTGATCCCCTGCAGACCGCGCTCCGTCCACTGCTGGTGGTAGATCTGGCGGTACTGGTTGAGGGCGTTTTGCTGATCCATGAACAGCTTGAGATCCTGCTGGGCCTTGGCAAGCGCCATGGCGGCCTGCTGTTCGGCCTCCTCCAGCCGACTCGCCAGCAACGTCAATCCTTTACTCATAAGGGCTCTCCACCGGTCAACGCATCAGGGGCATGGCCACCAGTTGCAGGGATTGCAGGCCTTCATCGTAGTGAATGACCTCGCGCATTTTCTGCTGCAAGAACTGATCCAGATAGGGTTTCTGGATGATGGCCCGGTCGATGCGCGGATCCGATCCCTGGCTGTAGGCGCCGATGGTGATGAGATCCCGGTTCTGCTGGTAGAGGGAGTAGAACTGCTTGAAGGTGCGCGCCAGCTCCATGTGCTCCGGTGAGGTCACCATGGGCATGACCCGGCTGATGGATTTTTCGATGTCGATGGCCGGATAGTGGCCCGCATCCGCCAGCTCCCGCGCCAGCACGATGTGGCCATCGAGGATGGCCCGGGCCGCGTCGGCGATGGGATCCTGCAGATCGTCCCCCTCCGTCAGCACGGTGAAAAAGGCGGTGATGGAGCCCTGGCCGTCGCTGCCGTTGCCGGCCCGCTCCACCAGCGCCGGCAATTTGGCAAACACCGAGGGGGGATAGCCCTTGGTGGCCGGCGGCTCCCCCACCGCCAGTGCAATTTCCCGCTGTGCCTGGGCGTAGCGGGTGAGGGAGTCCATCAGCAGCAGCACGTTGAGCCCCTGCTCGCAGAAATACTCGGCGATGGCGAGCGCCGTCTCGCACCCCTTGAGGCGCATCAGCGGCGAGGCATCGGCAGGGGCGGCCACCACCACGGCGCGCTCGCGCCCCTCGGCGCCGAGGATCTCCTCGATGAACTCCTTCACCTCCCGGCCCCGCTCGCCGATGAGGCCCACCACAACCACATCCGCCACCGAGCCCCGGGTCATCATGCCAAGCAGCACGGATTTGCCAACACCGGAGCCGGCGAACAGCCCCATGCGCTGACCCCGGCCCACGGTGAGCACGGCATTGATGGCCCGTACCCCCACGTCCATGGGTTGATGGATGGGGCGACGGGCCAGGGGATTGATGCGGTGCTGGGCGAACTGCACCGTCTGGGACGAGAGGATGGGGCCGAGCCCGTCCAGGGGCTGGCCGATACCGTCGATGACCCGGCCAAGCAGACTCATGCCCACCGGAATGCCGTGATCTTCGGTGACGGGCACCACCCGGGCGCCGGGAATAACCCCCTTGAGCTGCTCGCTCGGCATCAAGAACAGGCGATCCCCGGCAAACCCCACCACCTCGGCCTCCAGGGCCCCATCCTGGGTATCGATGCGGCACAGGGAGCCGATGGCGGCGCGGCAGCCAATGGCTTCCAGGGTCAACCCCACCACCCGGGTGAGCTTGCCCGCCACGGGCGGTATGGGGGCCTGCTCGCGAACCCGGTAGCCTTTAAGCCGATCAAGAAGGGGTTCCGTCATGTCGCCTCCGACGATGAGTGCCTGATGATGCCGTCAGCAGGGCGCTGCACGACGGGTTCGAACCGGGCCATGGCTCAGCTCGCGTTGTCACGCAGGAAGTTGCGCAGCAGCTGATCGATGCGCCCGGAGAGGGTGAGATCGATGCTGGAAAGCTCGGTGGCCAGTTGCAGATCACCGGGGGAGAAGGTGGGCTCGCTTTGCAGCCGCCAGTGGCGCCTGGCGCACTCCTCGGCGCCAAAAGCGGCTTCTACCCGGGTCACATCCTCCGGGTGCAGCATCAGGGTGACCCCCTGCTCGGCGGCAGGGAGCAGGGCCAACCCCTGCTTGAGGGCCTCCAGCAGCAGCGTGGGGGAGGTTTGCGCCTCATGGCGGATGAGGGCGCGGGCAAGCTGTTGTACCAGGGCGATGAGCTGCTGCTCCACCGCCTCGTCCATCTCGCCAAGGGGAGTGGCCAGGCGTGAGACCAGGGCTTGCCAGCGGGCTATCTCCAGTTCCACCTGCTCCCGCCCCATGGCGAGTCCCTCTTCCTTGCCCTGCTCCAGCCCGGCCTGGTGGCCCTGCTGCAAGCCTTCGAGCTTGCCCTCTTCCAGCCCCTTGGCAAAACCGGCCTCGCGCCCATCGCGCATCCCCTCTTCCCAGGCGGCCTGACGAATCGCCTCCACCTCTTCGGCGGTGATGCTGGGGGCGGGTTCTTCGGGTTGTTCTTCCGGCAGGGCCGCATCGGCCTGCTCCTGACGATACCAGTCAGGAGCCAGCCCCAGAGCATTGGTCTCGACCTCGGCTTCGGTCTCCATCTCTGGCCAGCCCCAGGTCTCAATCTGCGCCGTGTCGGACTCGGGCCTCAGATAGCCGCGCAGTTTGCTGTTCTTGTCATTCATGTGCCGAAGAGACTCCTATCGAGGGCCGGGTACAGGGGCCGACATCATCGCACATTCCATGGCCCATGGCTTAGAGGAACTCTTCGCCACCACCCGCCCCCAGCATGATCTCGCCCGCATCCGCCAGGCGGCGCGCCGTGGAGAGGATCTCCTTCTGGGCGGCTTCCACCTCGGAGACCCGGATCGGCCCCATGGCCTCGAGGTCGTCCGCCAGCATCTCGGCGGCCCGCTTGGACATGTTCTTGAATACTTTTTCCCGCATCTGGTCGTCCGACCCCTTGAGGGCCCGTTGCAGCAGATCCCCGGGCACTTCCCGCAGCAGGGTCTGGATGCCCCGA
The DNA here is from genome assembly GCF_040908265.1 of Aeromonas sp. R5-1. Classification (NCBI taxonomy): domain Bacteria; kingdom Pseudomonadati; phylum Pseudomonadota; class Gammaproteobacteria; order Aeromonadales; family Aeromonadaceae; genus Aeromonas; species Aeromonas sp. R5-1. The sequence continues at coordinate 15,010 of NZ_JBFODJ010000036.1, read as the reverse complement.
TCGTCCACGTCGATGAGGTTTTCGAACACGAACATCAGATCCTGGATCTGCTGGCTCATCTCCTCGTCCGACTCGCGGATGGAGTCCATCAGCTGCCCTTCGATGTTGGTGTCCAGGTAGTTCATGATGTTGGCCGCCGCCTTCAGGCCGCCCATCTTGGCCGCCTGGGCACCGGCTGCACCGGCGAACTGTTTCTCCATGATGTCGTTGAGCTCCTGCAGCGCCGCCGGTTGCACCTCTTCGAGGTTGGCAATGCGCATCACCAGATCCAGGCGCACCTGCTCCGGGAACTGGCTCAGGATCTCGGCGGACTGCTCCGGCTCCAGATAGGAGAGGACGATGGTCTGGATCTGCGGGTGCTCGTTCTGGATGATGCTGGCCACCTGGCGGGCATCCATCCACTTGAGGGAGTCGAGGCCACGGGCGCCTGAGCCCAGGATGATCTGATCCACCAGGTTGCTGGCCTTGTCCTCCCCGAGCGCCGCCACCAGAGCCTTGCGCACGAAGTCTTCACTGCCGATGCCGATATTGGTGTACTTCTGGATGTCGTCGATAAATTGACGATGCACCGCCGCCACCCGATCGTGGCTGAAATCCGACATGGAGGCCATGGACATGCCGAGCCGCTGCACCTGCTTGGGCTCGAGGTGGCGGAAGATCTGGGCCGCGTCCTCCTCGTTGAGGCTCAGCATCAGCACCGCCGCCATCTCCATGCCGCCCATCTGATCCAGGATCAGGCGCTGGCTTTCGGTGATGTCGTTGCCGGTGACCTGGCTTTTATTCTCTTCAGGCATCTTTGGTTACCCATTCTTTGATGACCTGGGCGGCCAGGTCAGGTTCGTTCGCTACCAGGGCGCGCACGGCCTTGAGCAGATCCTCGTCACGGTGCAGGTCAGGCAGCTTGAGCTGACCATCCCGCAGACCGAATACCGGTTCGGCCTCGGCCTGGGCGGCCAGCAGGCTCAGTTCGTCGTCGCCACCCAGCACGGTGTGGTTGTCGAAGTCCAGCTCCCCTTCCGGCTTGGCGTCCGGGTAGAGCAGGCGCTTGAGCATGGGCCGCACCACGGTGACGATGAGCACTATGATGACCAGCACGGAGGCGGCGATGCGCACCGCGCGCCAGAACCAGGGCTGCTCGTAGAGAGGAATGTCGGCAACGGTCTCGAGTTCCGGGCGGTTGAACGGAATGGCGACCACCTCCAGGGTATCCCCCCGGGTCACGTCAAAGCCCAGACCGCCGCTCAGCAGACGGCGCAGGGTATCGAGTTCGGCCTGGCTGCGGGCTTCCCGGGTCACGGCACCGTCGGCGCCGGGGATGGCCTTGTAATCCACCGCCACCGACACCGTCATGCGGCGAATGCCGCCCTGCTGGCGCCGGATGTGGCTGACGGTGGTGTCCAGTTCGAAGTTGCGGGTCGCTTCCTTGCGGGAACGGCCGGAAGAGGCGGTTCCTTCCCCGCCGGCAGCCTGCTCGGGAATGTTGGACGCGGCGGGCGGCTGGTTGGAGAGGGCGCCGGGCACCCCGCCGTTGCTGCCGCTGGCGCTGTTCTCTTCCATGGTCATTTCGGAGCGCACCGCCGGCAGGTCCGGGTTGTAGGTCTTGCGGGTCTGTTCCTGCTGGGAGAAGTCGAGGGAGAGATCCACCTCCGCCGTATAGTTGTCGGCCCCCAGCACCGGGATCAGGATGGCGTCAATTTTTTGTTTGTATTCGAGCTCCTGCTTCTGCTGCATCGCAAACTCCTTGCGGGTCTGGGCAGAGAGGGGATCCTGGGAGCCGGAGTTGAGCAGGCGACCGTTCTGGTCGGTCACGGTGACGCGGGTCGGCTCCAGACCGTGAACGGCGGAGGCGACCATGTCGACGATGGAGTCCACCTCACCCTGGCCCAGGGCGTTGCCCTTGAGGCTCAGGACCACGGTGGCGCTGGGCTTGCGTTCGTTGCGGGCGAACACGTTGTCTTTCGGGATAGCCAGCAGCACCTGGGCCTTGGCGACGTTCTGGAACTGCTCGATGGCGCTCGCCAACTGGCGCTCGCGGCTCAGTTTCAGGCGCTCGCTCTCCATGCGCTGGCTGACGCCGAAGCTGGAGTCCTTGAGCAGGATGGCTTCGCCGTCGTTGCTGGCGTCGCTGTTGTTGGCCAGACCGGCGCGGGTCAGGCGCAACCGGATGTCCGCATAGTTTTCAGCACTGACCAGCACGCTCTTGCCATCCACCTGATAGGGGATCTTCTGCTGATCCAGGTAATCCAGGGTGGAGACCAGCTCCTGGGTGGTGAAGGTGCCGAGGGGACGCATCTCCGGCTCCTTGCCCCACAAGAGGATGAAGACGGCGATGGCCAGACAGATGGTCAGCCCCAGGATCAGGGTGATCTGGCGCAACACATCGGTGTTGGACAGGAAGCCCAGCGCCGAGCTCTTCTGCTCGTGCTCGTCGAGGGCGGCCGCCCCCTCGTTGTTGATCAGCAGATCGCCGTTTTGATCAGTTGCCACGGTTTATGTCCTTGTTGCTGACATCTTCATGATGCTCGGTCGCCATGGGCCCGAGTTACACCGGCATGTTCATGATGGTCTTGTAGGCATCGACCATCTTGTTGCGCACCTGCACCGTCGCCTCGAAGGCGATGGAGGATTTCTGGCCGGCGATCATCACCTGGGAGAGATCCACCGACTTGTCGCCGAGATCGAAGCGGGTACGCAGATCGTTGGCGGTGCCCTGCAACTCGTTGACGTTGTCCAGGGCCTGTTGCAGCATCTGGCCGAAATCCGAACTGACCGGACGACCGGGCTGGGTCAACGGCGTGGCACCGGCTTCCACCTTGAGGGCCTGCATCTCTTGCATCAGGCTGCTTGCGCTAATTTCCATCTTCCCTTCCCAGACAAATCATTGACACTGACTGGCTTGAAGCAATAAAGGTGCCAACCAGAGCGAGATCTCGAGATCAGGGATAAAAGCGGGGCGCGATCAGGCCGGCGGGCACCGGCCATCCGGGGATCAGGTCGCAGATCCGGGGGGATCGCCCAGCCGCCGCCGCAGGTAGATGCTCTGCTTGTCCCACTCCCGGCGGTGGGCAGCCATCCGATCCTGCTCGGCCTCATGGGTCATCTTGCTCTCCTGGTCGCCGGACTCTGTGCGGCGCCCATGAAAAAGAGGGCCTTGGGCCCTCTTTTTACTGCAAATCCCGACAAGTAAACAGGGTGCATCTCTAGCCATCCATGAAATGCCGGGTCAGATTGGCAGGGATCACTTGTTCAGGTCATCATCCAGCCAGTACTTGGAGCCCGAGATGTTGGCGTCAAGCAACAGTCCCTTCTCGCCAATCTGGTAGATAGCCATGCCGCCATTGTATTTGGCGGTGAGCTCGGCGCTCTCCTTGCCCGCCACGGCGCCCACCTCGGAGGTGGCTTCCCACCCCTTGCTGACGAAGGCATCGAACCTCGCCTTGTCTTCGAACAGGATCACCTGCTGGTAGAACTTGCCGCCGATCCCGGCCGCAAGACCGGCACCGAACATCTTCATGTAGGTGTGCTTGCCACTGGTGCGATTGACGGCGACCCCGGCCCCCTGATTGGTGTGGATCATCAGGGAGAACTTGCGCGAGTCGAACACCACATAGCCATAAGCCTTGTCAAACAGCAACTTGGCAGAGGGCTGTTCGTTGAACAGCCGCACCAGGGCGGTATCGGCCATGGTATCGAGGGCGGTTCTCGCCTCCTCCGGGGTCTTGGGCTCGAGCATGGTGTCGAGCTTCTTGTCGGCGGCGGTCAGCCACTCCTTGCCGGTGGCCGCGCTCTCTGCCGTCCAGGCCCCCGCCTTGTTGTAGGCTTCGGCCCCCCAGCTGGACACCGACTCCCAGGTCTCCTTGGAGAAATCGGTGATCCCCTTCCACGCCTCCTTGCTGGTATCGCTCACCGCGGTACCGAGTTCGGAGGCGGCCTCCTTCAGCTTTGCCCAGTCGGCCAGACCGGGGGTTGAGGCCAGCGCCAGTGCCGTGGCTATCACCAGGAATCGAATCTTCATTGTTTCCACCCTCTGTGATGAGTCGAAGGTCACAGTAGCAGATCTGGCACCTGCCCGTTAAGGGCATCCCCCCGGCGCGGGTCAGACGCTGACGCGCAGGGGCTCAACGAAGCCGTTTGCCCTGACCGTCCACCACCTGCTCACCATCCTCCTTGGCAAACGCTCCTTGCTGCGGGTCGGGCAGGATATCGAGTACCACCTCCGACGGGCGGCACAGCCGGGTGCCGCGGGGCGTGACCACGATGGGCCGGTTGATGAGGATGGGATGGGCCAGCATGGCGTCGATCAGTTCATCATCGCTGAAGCGATCTTCTGCCAGCCCCAGCACTTCGTAGGGGGGCACGTTCTTGCGCAGCAGATCGCGCACCGGCATGCCCATGGCGGCGATCAGGGCCACCAGCTCGTCGCGGGAGGGGGGCGTCTCCAGATAGTGGATGATGGTGGGCTCCACGCCGCTGTTGCGAATCAGCGCGAGGGTGTTGCGGGAGGTACCGCACTCCGGGTTGTGATAGAGGGTGATTGCACTCATTTGCCTGTCTCTCATGACTCAAGTGAATAGAAATGGGTTAGTGGCCATCCGTTAGCGCTTTTGTCCCGCCTCGTACCAGGGTTTGCTGGCGTTGACCACGCGCACCACCAGCAGCATGACCGGCACCTCGATGAGCACCCCGACCACGGTGGCGAGCGCCGCGCCCGAATGAAAGCCGAACAGGCTAATGGCGGCGGCCACCGCCAGCTCGAAGAAGTTGGAGGCCCCGATCAGGGCGGAAGGGCAAGCCACCGAGTGCTTCTCCCCCACCTTGCGGTTGAGCCAGTAGGCGAGCCCGGAGTTGAACAGCACCTGGATCAGGATGGGCACCGCCAGGAGGGCGATAACCAGCGGCTGCTCGATGATGGCGTTGCCCTGGAAGGCGAACAGCAGCACCAGGGTGAGCAGCAGGGCCGCCACCGACCAGGGCTGGATGCACGTCATGACGCCGTCAAAATGGGCCTTCCCCTTTCTCAGCAAGGCCTTGCGCAGCAGCTGGGCGAGGATGACAGGGATGACGATGTAGAGCACCACCGAGGTGAGCAGGGTATCCCAGGGCACGACTATGCTGGAGACCCCGAGCAGCAGCGCCACCAGCGGGGCAAAGGCAAACACCATGATGAGGTCGTTCACCGCCACCTGCGACAGGGTGAAGTAGGGATCGCCGTTGGTGAGGCGACTCCAGACAAACACCATGGCGGTGCAGGGGGCTGCCGCCAGCAGGATGAGGCCCGCCACGTAGCTGTCGAGCTGATCCGCCGGCAGCCAGTCGGCAAACAGCACGCGGATGAAGAGCCAGCCGAGGAAGACCATGGAGAAGGGCTTGACCAGCCAGTTGATGAAGAGGGTGACCCCGATTCCCTTGAGGTGCCCCTTCACCTGGTGCAGGGCGCCAAAATCTATCTTGAGCAGCATGGGGATGATCATCACCCAGATAAGCAGCCCCACCGGCAGGTTGACCCTGGCCACCTCCATGGCGCCGATGGCCTTGAAGAGACTCGGCAACCCCTGCCCGAGGCCAATGCCCACCAGGATGCAGAGGGCGACCCAGGCGGTCAGATAACGTTCAAAAAAGCCGATGGCAGGGGCTGCCTTGGCCTCACAGCCTGCAGACATGATGACTCCCGGTGCGATCCACGCTCGCACCCCAGGTTGAATAGATGAATGGCACGGCACATGGGCATAGACAGCCCGGCATGGCCCGTTACGACTCGCCGCAGCAGGACGACGACCCCTCGGCGCGGGAGGCGCTGCCGGGCCCGGCGGGCAGCAGGCCGCACGCCTCGGGATGACCGGCGCAGCACTCCTCGGTGAGGTAGGCGATCACCCCCAGCATCAGGGGGATGTTGGCGCGATAGCGCAGAAAGCGCCCCTCCTGCTCCACCGACAGCAACCCGGCGTTGAGCATCCCCTTGAGGTGAAACGAGAGGGTATTGGGGGCGATGTCGAGCTCGCCGGCCAGCTCCCCCGCGACCCGCCCCTCCAGCCCGGCCTTGACCAGCAGCCGCCACACCTCGAGCCGGATCCCGGATGCCAGCGATTCAAAGACCTTGGTGGCCGTCTCTTTGTTCATGGATCTCCCCCCTTGGATGCTTTATTTCAACTATACAAGAATTATTGAAATGATTAAAGTGTCACCACCGAGCCGACATCGCGACGGGACGGGCCGCCAGAAGCGCCGCCCCGGCCATGTCGTGCCCGCCAGCGGCCTCATGTCAGTCATACGGCTAATATGTGGCCTCTCTTTATAAGGCACTCTTATGACCTTACCCCGGATAATCCCCCCGTTGGCCGCCCCGCCCACCGCGGCGCCCTGCCCCGCCGCAATGCCGCAGAACAACCCCCGGCGCCGGATGCACCTCAAGGCGATGAAACAAGAGAGGGCCCCAGGCCCCGCCATCAGATGACGGGGCCTGGGGAATCCGGGAGAAGCCGGGGAGGAGAGAGGGGGGCGCAATCAGGTGATCACGGGATCCCGATATTGCCGGTGGATGGCACAAAACGCCTCCCGGCTTTGCAGCGCCGCCGCGACGCAAACAGGGTCGAACTGGCTGCCGGCATGGGTCTTGAGGTACTCGAAGGCCGTTTCGAGGGGCCAGGCCTGCTTGTAGGGGCGCTCGCTGGTGAGGGCGTCAAACACATCCGCCACCGCGACGATGCGGGCCTCCAGGGGGATCGCCTCCCCCGCCAGTCCTTCCGGATAGCCCTGACCGTCGAAACGTTCGTGGTGGTAGGCGATGATGTTCTTCAGCATGTCGGTGTGATGGATACCGTCCAGGCCGAACTCGCGGATCATCAGGGCGATCATCTCCCGCCCCTTGAAGGGGTGGCTCTTCATCACCCCGTACTCCTCGGCCGTGAGCTTGCCCGGCTTGAGCAGGATGGCGTCGGGCACCGCAATCTTGCCGATATCGTGCAGCTCGGAAAAAAGGTGAATGAACTCCACCTCCTCGTCACTCAAGGGGTAATGGGCCGCCACCTCCCGGGCGATGAGCCGCGAATAAGCCGACATGCGGTGCAGGTGATTGGCGGTCTCCTCGTCCCGGTAGCGGCTGAACTCTCGCACCGTGGTCAGGGCCCCGTTCAGGGTCTGGATGGAGAAGAACTCCACCGCGAGGATGGCCGCCAGGATCTGGGCATAGGCCGCCAGCTCACCGCAAATGGCGCCATCGAAGTAACCGGGCTCTTTGGCATCGCAAAACAGAAAGCCGAACAAGCGACTGTTGAGCAGCAGCGGCTCGGTATAGCTCGACGCGTACCCGGCCGCCAGCACTTTGCGGCTGTGCTCGGAGGGGGAGCCCAGCAGGGAATCCAGGGTGTCGAGCACCCTGGGCTGCTGGTGCTCGGCCAGGTAGCGCAGGGAAGGCACCTCGCTCAGCCTGACCTCGTACTGCAACAGCGGCGAGCCCCCGTCCGTGCTGTGGGCAAAGGTCTTGAGCTGGTCCGTCTGCGGGTCGTAGATGGCGATCGCCACCCGGCTCAACTTGTCAAACCGCTGCCTGAGGGTGGCGTGCACGTTCTGCACTTTCTCACCAAATGAACTCTCCATCCCGCACATCCTTCTGATAGGCCTGTTGGGAGTATAGTGACACCCGTTTTGCCCCTCCTGCCAAATGGTGACGGCGCACAGGGATCGTGATCCCGCCCGCACTGGCGACGGCCCCCTCCCTGCCCGTGGTCATGTCACGCCCGCCCCACCCCGCGTCCCCGGGCAAAGAGATTGTTCGCTTCCGACGTGTCGGCTGTATAGTTTTTGGTTAGCCATTCCGGTAAAATCCGCGCCCTTGAATAAGAGCCACCTAAGAGTGATTGAGCGATGTCCAACACAAAACAGGCCCCCAAAGTAGGATTCGTCTCCTTGGGTTGCCCCAAAAACCTGGTCGATTCCGAACGCATCCTGACCCAGCTGCGTACCGAAGGGTACGACGTGGTGCCCAGCTATGACGATGCGGAGCTGGTGGTGGTCAACACCTGCGGCTTCATCGACAGCGCGGTGCAGGAGTCCCTGGAAGCCATCGGTGAGGCCCTGGCCGAGAACGGCAAGGTGATCGTCACCGGCTGCCTGGGTGCCAAAGAGAACCAGATCCGCGAGATCCACCCCAAGGTGCTCGAAATAACCGGTCCCCACGCCTATGAAGAGGTGCTGGGCCACGTCCACAAATACGTGGAAAAACCCACCCACAACCCCTTCACCAGCCTGGTGCCGGCCCACGGCGTCAAGCTGACCCCGCGCCACTACGCCTATCTCAAGATTTCCGAAGGCTGCAACCACCGCTGCACCTTCTGCATCATCCCCTCCATGCGCGGGGATCTTGTGAGCCGCCCCATCGGCGAAGTGCTGGCCGAAGCCAAGCGCCTGAAAGAGGCTGGCGTGAAGGAGATCCTGGTGATCTCCCAGGACACCTCCGCCTACGGCGTGGACGTCAAGCACCGCACCGGCTTCTACGACGGCATGCCGGTCAAGACCAGCATGGTGGCCCTGTGCGAAGAGCTGGCCAAGCTCGGCATGTGGGTGCGCCTGCACTACGTCTACCCGTACCCGCACGTGGATGACGTCATTCCCCTGATGCGCGACGGCAAGATCCTCCCCTACCTCGACATCCCGCTGCAGCACGCCAGCCCGCGCATCCTCAAATTGATGAAGCGCCCCGGGTCCGTCGAGCGCACCCTGGAGCGCATCCAGAAGTGGCGCGAGATCTGCCCCGAGATCACCCTGCGCTCCACCTTCATCGTCGGCTTCCCCGGCGAGACCGAGGAAGAGTTCCAGATGCTGCTGGACTTCATCGACAAGGCGGAACTGGACAGGGTTGGCTGCTTCAAATACAGCCCGGTCGAGGGTGCCAAGGCCAACGAGCTGCCGGATCCGGTGCCGGCCGAGGTGCAGGAAGAGCGCTTCCAGCGCTTCATGGAACTGCAACAGCAGGTCTCCATCCGCAAGCTGGCCCGTAAAGTGGGCAAAGAGATGCTGGTGCTGATCGACGAGGTGGACGAAGAAGGTGCCACCGGCCGCTCCGCCGCCGATGCCCCCGAGATCGACGGCCTGGTCTACCTGAATGGTGAAACCGGCCTCAAGCCCGGCGACATGGTCAAGGTCCGCATCGACGAAGCGGACGAGTACGACCTCTGGGCCAGCCTGGTGGATTAATCACGCCACTCCCCCTCAAAGCCAGTCGGTCTCACCGACTGGCTTTTTTAATGTCCGCCGCCCGTCAGGCTCTTGCATGCCCCCCTGTCATCCCCTGTGCCGCCCCTCGTCACCGGTCTCCCTCTCCTTGCTCTTTTCGCACGTGCCCGTGAACCAGCGCACACTTCTCTCCGCCCACATGAGCCGCTTGTTTCCTGCGCAAAAATAAGCCGCGTCAACGGGGAAAAAACGAGCACGATCCAGCTCACATTATCGTTGTCACAGGGAGTGGCAAGGTGACTTTTTACTTTGTGAGAATTAATGCAACTTTATAATTTAAAAGGATTTAAAATGCATTTTGACGATAATGACGTGCGCCGTGCAATTTTTACGATATCGACGAAATGAAGAGTTGTTGTTTTCCTGTTAATTCTGCTTTTCTAAGGGCGTTGGACGACACAACTACAAGGGTGCAAAACCTGACCAACAGCGAGGGCCGGTATCCAAGCATGGGATGTCGGTGCTCCATTCCAAAACCATGGAAGACCAATAAGAAAGGAAAAAATATGCTTGCCAAAGTATCCAAAATCGCAACCTCAGTCATGCTGGGAACTCTGCTCGCCGGTGCCACCGGCACAGCCATGGCCGCCGACAACAAGACGGTGCTGACCCTGGTTGCCCAGCAGGAAACCGCATGGGTCAAGAACTTCAACCCCTTCCTGCAAGCGGGTCTGCTCCACACCACCCGTCACTTCATCTATGAGCCGCTGGTGATCTTCAACGATATGCAGGGTGGCAAACCCGTCTATCGTCTGGCTACCCACTACGCCTTCAGCGATGATCTGAAATCCGTCACCTTCGACCTGCGCGAAGGGGTCAAGTGGTCCGATGGTGAAGCCTTCACCGCCGACGACATCCTCTTCTCCTTCAACCTGGTCAAGGCCAACAAGGCGCTGGACGAGCGCTCCATCTGGACTCAGATCAAGGGTGTCGAGAAGCTGGGTGACCACAAGGTCAAATTCGACCTGGCCGAGATCAACACCAACGTGGTGAACGACCTGGTGCTGGTGCCCATCGTGCCGGAGCATCAGTGGAAGTCGGTGAAAGACCCGGTGGCCTTCACCAACGACAAGCCGGTCGGGACCGGTCCCTTCACCGAAGTGGACAACTTCTCCGCCCAGCTCTACACCCAGTGCCGCAACCCGCACTACTGGGACAACGCCAACCTCTCCATCGACTGCCTGCGCATGCCGCAGATGGCCACCAACGACCAGGTTCTGGCCGCCGTAATGAAGGGGGACGTGGACTGGTTCGGCTCCTTCGTGCCGGACATCGAGCGCCTCTACGTCGGCAACGATCCCAAGAACAACAAGTACTGGTTCCCCGCTTCCGGCACAGTGGCGTTCAACGTCAACTTCCAGAGCAAGAACCCGGGCAACCACGAAGCCTTCAACGACATCAACTTCCGCCGCGCCTTCTCCATGGCCATGGACCGCCAGTCCATGGTGGACATCGCGGGCTACGGCTACCCCACCGTCAACGAGTACCCGTCAGGGCTTGGCAAGGCATTCGCCTCCTGGGACAACCCGGACGTCGAGAAGAAGTACGGCAAGTACAACAAGTTCGACCTGGAAGGGGCCAAGGCCCTGCTGAAACAGGCAGGCTACAAGGACTGTGACGGCGACAAGTTCCTCGACACCCCGAGCTGCAAGAAGATCGAGTTCAAGGTGCTGGTACCGAACGGCTGGACCGACTGGGTCAACACCGTCCAGATCGGGGTCGAAGGCCTGCAGGCCCTGGGCCTGAACGCCAAGACCGCCACCCCGGAAGCCACCGTCTGGACCGAGTCCCTGATCACCGGTGACTTCGACGTCGCCCTGCAGGGTTACTTTGCCGGTGCCAACCCGCACAAGTACTTCGAGACCGCCTTCCACTCCCGCAACATGGGTGAGCGCGGCAACCGCTTCGCGGCGCCCCGCTACAAGGATCCCGAACTCGACAAGCTGATCGACGACTTCACCCAGACCGCCGATGCGGCCAAGCAGAAGGAGATCATGTTCGCCATCCAGGAGCGTGTCGGGGCCAACCAGACCATCATCCCGGTGTTCAACAACCCGACCTGGTACGAATACAGCACCAAGCGCTTCAATGGCTGGTTCAGTGCCGACAACCCGGTCGCCAAGCCGCAGGTTCACCCGGACACCCCGGAGCGTCTGCTGCACGTGCTGTCACTCAAGCCAAACAGCTAATCACCCCGGCCCCCTGCGGGGGGCCCTCTTCCCCGCCATGTCTTCCATCCCCCGTCGTTGCCGGGGTTGGGGGAGCTTTGCCCGGCGCGGGGCAGGCTTGCAGTAAAAGGTATCACCATGGGATTTATACTTAGACGCTTCTCCTTCTATCTGGTCGCCTTCCTGGTGGCCGCCACCATCAACTTCCTGCTACCCAGAGCCATGCCGGGGGACCCCGTCTCCGTCATGTTTGCCCGGGCCGGCGCCATGATGGAACCCGCCGCGCTGGAAGCCCTCAAAGCCACCTTCGGTTTCGTGGACGGCCCCATCGGCACCCAGTTTCTCACCTATGTGAAGAGCGTCTTCACCTGGGATCTCGGCACCTCGGTGCGCTACTACCCCCAACCGGTTGCCGACGTCCTCGGCCGCGCCATCGGCTGGACCCTGTTCCTGGTGGGCACCTCCACCATTCTGAGCTTCTCCATCGGCTCCATCGTCGGCATCTTCGCCGCCTGGTACCGGGGCGGACGCATGGACAGCATCCTCTCCCCGCTCACCCTGGTGATGCAGGCCATCCCCCCCGTGGTGGTCTCCCTGCTCGCCCTCTTCCTGTTCGGCGTGAGCCTCGGCTGGCTGCCCATCGGCTACGCCTACAGCCCCGAGATCCCCGCCGATTTTGGCTGGGAGCACATCAAGAGCATCCTGCTGCACGCCATCATGCCGGTGGGCACCCTGGCCGCGGTGCAGGTAGGAGGCTTTCTCATCACCATGCGCAACAACATGATCAATCTCCTGGGCGAGGACTACATCACCATGGCCAAGGCCAAGGGGCTCTCCAGCAACCGGGTGATCTTCAACTACGGCGCGCGCAACGCCGTGCTGCCCAGCGTCACCGCCCTCTCCATGGCGCTCGGTTTCGTCATCGGCGGATCCCTCATCACCGAGGTGATCTTCAACTACCCCGGCCTGGGATTGACCCTCTATCAGGGCATCCTGGCCCGTGACTACCCCCTCATCCAGGGGCAACTGCTCATCATGACCATCACCATGCTCAGCTTCAATTTCCTGGCGGACGTGCTCTACGTCTTCCTGGATCCCCGTCTGCGTACAGGAGGCAAATAAGATGCGTATGCCGACTATCTTGAAAATCCTGCTGGGCAACAAGAAGGCCGCCTTCGGCCTCGCCATCGTGGTCACCTTCGTGCTGATGGCCCTGTTCGCCCCGCTGCTCGCCAGCAACGAACCCACCAAGCGGGTCGCCCGCCCCCACCAGCCCCCCAGCATGGAGCTGGTGATGGGTTCCAACCGCATGGGCCACGATCTCTGGGCCCAGTTCACCAACGGCGCCCGCATCTCCCTGATGGTGGGCTTCGGGGCAGGCCTGCTGGTGTGCGCCCTGGCCATCACGGTGGGCATCACCGCCGGCTACTTCGGCGGCGTGGTGGACGAGTGCCTCACCTTCCTGATGAACGTGGTGCTGGTGATCCCTAACCTCCCCCTGTTGCTGGTGCTGGCGAGCTTCATCGGAGAGGCCTCCCCCATGGTGATCGCCCTCATCATAGGGTTGACCTCCTGGGCCTATGGTGCCCGGGTCATCCGCGCCCAGACCCTGGCCCTGCGGGAAAAGGAGTTCGTCATCGCCGCCGAGGTGCTGGGTGAACCGGCCTGGCGCATCATCCTGGTGGAGATACTGCCGAACCTCATCTCCATCATCGGAGTGAGCTTCATCGGGTCCATCATCTACGCCATCGTCACCGAGGCGACCCTGGAGTTCCTGGGACTCGGCGACCCCACCGTCGTGAGCTGGGGCATCATGCTCTACAACGCCCAGACCTCGAGCGCCATCCTGGTGGGCGCCTGGTGGGAGATCCTGGCCCCCTGCTTCGCCATCGCCACCCTGGGGGCGGGCCTCGCCATGCTCAACTTCGCCATCGACGAAATTGCCAACCCGCAGCTTCGTTCCCACAAGGGCCTGCGTCGCTGGAAGCAGCTTGCCACTCCCATCACTGCTCAGGAGAAGACAGCATGAAGCCGCAACAACCCCTGCTGTCGGTGCGCCAGCTCTGCGTCGACTACATCACCGAGAGCGGCGACGTGCGCGCCGTCAATTCGGTCAGTTTTGACATCATGCCGGGTGAGGTGTTCGGCCTCGCCGGCGAGTCCGGCTGCGGCAAGTCCACGGTCGCCTTCTCGGTGGCGCGCCTGCACAAACCGCCCGCCTACATCAGCGGCGGCGAGATCCTGTTCAAGGGAGAGAACATCCTCGGCTTCGACGACGAGCGGTTGCGCAGCTACCGCTGGCGCCAGGCGAGCGTGGTGTTCCAGTCCGCCATGAATGCGCTCAACCCCGTGCTGCGCATGGAGGAGCAGTTCTGCGACGTGCTCTTGGCCCACAACCCCGGCATGACCCGCTATGAGGCGATCAAGCGTGCCCAGGAGCTGCTGGAGATAGTCGACATCCACCCGAGCCGGCTCAAGGACTACCCGCACCAGTTCTCCGGCGGCATGCGCCAGCGGCTGGTGATCGCCATCGCCATGGCCCTCAACCCCGAGCTCTTGATCAGGCGTTGTTGCTCAAATCAGGGAACTATCCCGCAGTTTGGTGATCTGATCTCTTAGGTTCACCACCGGGAGCGCCAGATGGGCAAGTCCAAGCACAAGATCAGCAACTGGAAACAGTACAACCAAGCCTTGGTGCAACGTGGTTCGTTGACCGTCTGGATGGATGAGCAAGCCATCCAGCAGTGGCATTGCCAAACCCATCATGGCCGCCGGGGGCGAGGCTTCCATTACAGCGACTCTGCCATTGAAACCGCGCTGATGCTCAAGGCGGTATTCAAGCTACCGCTGCGTGCCTTGGAAGGCTTCATCAACTCGCTGTTCAAGCTGATGAAGGTGCCCTTACAGTCGCCGGACTACAGCTGTATCAGCAAGCGTGCCAAGACGGTCGAAATCAAGTACCGCCTACCGAGCCATGGCCCGGTGGCTCACCTCGTCATCGATGCCACCGGACTCAAGGTCTATGGCGAGGGCGAATGGAAAATTCGCAAGCACGGCAAGGAGAAACGCCGCGTCTGGCGCAAGCTTCACCTGGCCGTAGATGCGGCGACCCATGCCATCGTCGCAGCCGAAGTCAGCCTGGAAACGGTGGGCGATAACGAGGTGCTGCCCACGCTGCTCAACCCCTTGCGCCGCAAGATAGAACAAGTCAGCGCCGATGGTGCTTATGACACCAGAGCCTGTTATGCCCTACTGCAAAAGAAGGGCATCAAGGCCACCATACCGCCGAGAAAGAATGCGGCATTCTGGAAGAAAGGCCATCCACGCAACGAGGCGGTTGCCGCGCTCAAGGCAGGAGAACTGGAGCAATGGAAAAAGGACTCTGGCTATCATCAGCGCTCGATAGCTGAGACCGCCATGTATCGCTTCAAGCAGCTCATCGGTCCGAAACTGAGTCTGCGGAGCTACAACGCCCAGGTGGGTGAGATCCTGGCCGGGGTGAAAGTCATGAACAAGGTCATAGGGCTTGGTATGCCTATTCGGCAGGCCGTCAACTAAGCCCGCCCGGCGGGTTGGGGAGCGAGTATCCGACTTTGGATTTGATCAACAAGGCC
>NZ_JBFODJ010000035.1:0-39961 GCF_040908265.1 Aeromonas sp. R5-1 | reverse complement strand
CAAAGTGATAAAGCGCATGGCATATGGATTTAGGGACTCAGAATACTTTTTTCTGAAAATCAAGGCGGCCTTCCCCGGAAAGCCGCGATGAACCTAAAAAAACCCGGCGCAGGGCCGGGTGACGGGATGAGAAGGTGGGGTCAGGAGGCCAGCAGCGCCAGGGCCGGCTGCGCGTTGCCCGGCATCAGCCGATAGGCCTTGTGGTGCTTGACCAGGGTGGTTTTCTTGTTGCCCTGGCTCAGCAGCAGGCCCCGGGCAAATGCCGCCTCGGCCAGTACCTGCTCGTCCCCGCGCACATAGAGGGTGAGGGGCTTGACCAGCTCACCTCCCTCGATATGGCCCTGATACTCGCTGGCCGAGATGATCAGACTGGATTGCCCCTGGCTCAGCAGCCGCTGCCGGGTGTGCAGTTCGCTGTCGGTGAACACCAGCCAGCCCGCCCCCTCCAGCGCCAAAAGCAGATCGGCCAGGCGCGCCCCCAGCTGTACCGGCTCATACATGGCACGCTCATACTGGCGCTGCACCCGCTCAAGCAGCCCCTTGAGATCGGCCCCCGCCCCCAGCGTCCGCCCCAGTTGCACCCAGGCCTTGAGATCCTCCATCACCAGCCGGGAGAAGCGTTTCTCCTTGAGAGAATCCGCCATCCAGGTACAGAGAAAGTGGCTCTCCTGGGCGGGGGTGCGTTTGCCCGTCTTCTGGGCGGCGGTGCGCTCCAGCTCCGCCAGGCTCTGGCGGGCCATCTCGAGCAGGGCCTGATTGTAAGCAGGAAGGGTCATCTCGGATCCTCTGAAACGGGGCGGCCAAGGGGCCGCGTCATCGACAGCACAAAGGCGCCAGTGGCGCCTTTGGAGAGTAAACGCCCCTCCCCGACCGGGAGGGTGCGACGTTGCCTTATTTCGGCTGACGGGGCTTCTTGGCCGCTGCCAGACGCTTGAGGCGCTGACCTTGCAGTTTCGCCTCGGCCATGGCCTGGGCGGCGGCATTGTCTTCACGCTGCGGGCGCTTGCCGAAGCGGCGGCGCTCCTGCAACTGCTTGATGAGGTCGTCACGGCTGCTCACCTCGTAACCCGGCACCATGATACGGCGGATCTTCTGGCCGATGAGGGCCTCGATCTCCAGCAGGGTGCGCTCCTCCTCGCGACTGACGAAGGAGATGGCCATGCCGCTCTTGCCAGCGCGACCGGTTCGGCCGATACGGTGTACGTAATCTTCCGCGAGGAACGGCAGATCATAGTTGACCACGTATTCCAGGCTCGGAATGTCCAGGCCGCGGGCGGCCACCTCGGTGGCCACCAGCACCCGCAGCTTGCCTTCGGTGAATTCACGCAAGGCGCGGCGACGGCTCCCCTGGGCCTTGTCACCGTGCACCACGGCAGACTTGATGCCGTCGAGGTTGAGCTCCTCCACCAGTTCATCGCAGCTCTCGCGGGTGCTGGCAAACACCAGCACCTGCTGCCAGTTCTGCTTGCCGATAAGCTCGGAGAGCAGCTCGCGCTTGCGCTTCTGTTCCACCGGATAAACGGTGTGGCTCACGGTGTCGGCAGTGGAGTTCTGCTTGTCGACGGCCACCACCTGGGGTTTGTCCAGCATGAGGTTGGCCAGCTTTTTCACCGCCTCGGAGAAGGTGGCGGAGAAGAGCAGGTTCTGGCGGGTCTTGTTGACCGCCTGCAGGATCTGCTGCACATCGGCGCTAAAGCCCATGTCGAGGATGCGATCCGCCTCGTCCAGCACCAGGGTCTCGACCCCGGAGAGGCTCAGGTTGCAGGCGGTGAGGTGCTCGAGCAGACGGCCAGGGGTGGCCACTATGATGTGTGCGCCCGCTTTGAGCTTCTTGGCCTGCACATCCTGTTTGCCACCACCCACGATGGTGAGGGTAGTGATATCAAGATACTTGGCGAAATCGTTGATATTGCTCGCCACCTGGGCTGCCAGCTCGCGGGTCGGGGTCAGGATCAGCACGCGGGCATTGGAAGGTTGCACCGGCGCCGGGTTGTCTACCATGCGTTGCAGGATGGGCAACGCAAAGGCGGCGGTCTTGCCGGTACCGGTCTGGGCACTGGCCAGCACATCGCGACCACGGCGAATGGCCGGGATGGCCTGGCTCTGCACAGGGGTCATCTCCTGATAACCGCAATCTGAGATGGCGCGCAAAATCTCGGGGGCAAAATCGAACGATTCAAATCTCATGTTGGGTTCCTGTGTTCCAGCGGAGCTGTAGTTGGCGTGGGTGGCCTGGGCCGGCGTGTGGCCTGGCATCGGCGAGGCGTGGAGCCAAGGACGGCTGGGTCTGACATCAGATCAGAAGATGAGCCGGAAAATGGCGGGCGCGAAGTGTAACAGATAGGCGACAGGAATGCCGCCTCAAATGGCCTGTATTTTTCCGGGGGCTGCGCTCTCCAGACGCGGCAGCAGGCGCAGCCCGGGCAGTGAGATCAGCGCACCCGCTTGCTCGGACGCTTGAGCAGCCGCATGCCGATGGCCGCCACCGCGATGACGAACAACCCGAAAGAGGTGACAAGCAGGCACTTGGTCAGCAGCTCCTGATGATGGGCAAAGACCGGGGTCGCCATCACCATCTTGCCGGCCATGCTCAGCACCAGGGACCAGAGGAAGGCGCTGGCAAAACTCGCCACGGCCACCCGCAGCAGGTGCAGGCGGGAGACTCCCATCAACATGGGGGTCAACACTCTCACGAAGGGGATGAAACGGGACACGAACATGGCCCAGAAGCCGTAACGATCCAGCAGTCGGGAGGCCCTGGGCAGGCTCCCTTCCGGGATCATTCGCTCCACATGGCCCATGAAACGGGTGCCATGCAGTGCCTGCCCCTGCCAGTAGGCGAGCACGCTCCCTATCCCGGCCGCGAGCGGCAGATAGAGCAAGGTCACCTCGGGCCCCAGCACCCCCATGCCCACCAGACCGCCCGCCAGCAGCACCAGGCTGTCACCGGGCAGGGGCAGAAAGACGAAGCTCGATTCAAGGAAGAGGATCACCACCAGACAGGTGACGAGCAGACCGATTGCCTGCATTTGTATAAGCTGATCAAAATCCTGATGCCATATGGCAAGCAGCATGTCCTGCATCTGGTGTGACTCCCATCAACGTAATGCGCATTCGTCATGATGACCCGAAGGCCCCGTCTGGTAATCCATCCCTGCTACCACCCCAATGTTCGTATGGGAGGCCTCTTATACACCCGGGGAACTGAACAATAAATTAATGTCTGTGATTTCTGCCCAGCGGTTCACCCTTCTCGCCCCCCCCTGCCCCCGCCAAAGCGAGGGCAGCTTGGCCCATCAGGCCAATGCGCACACCCCAAAACAGGACGGGCCTGCCCTTGCCAGGCTGCCAAGCCAGATGAAACCCGTTACAGTGTGAACATGCCCCAATGGACGGGGTACTCATGGAGCCAGGTATGGCAAGACAGCTCTCTTCTCACACACTTTCCTTGCTGGCGGTGCTTGTCGGCGTCTCTGCCGGTCTTGTGACAAAGGCCCGTGCCAGCGACGAGAGCCTGGTGCAACAGCGCGCCAACGCCGTCGTCTCCCTCATGAGCTACGCCGTGGTGCCGGATATCACCGCCAGCAACCTGGATATCGGCAGCGGCACCAACGACACCTCCGCCCTCACCATCACCCAGCTCGGGGGTGGCGCCACCCTGAGCGAGGATGTTCCCCTCTATCTGGAGGGCACCCTGGGTTACAGCCGCTACGATCCCCAGTTCGTGTTCACCGATGGCAACGAGACCCGCACCATACCCACCAAATGGAACAGCCTGAGCGCCACCGGCGGCATCGGCTGGGATATCGGCGTCCACCGGGATCGCTTTGGTGGCAATCTGGTGCTGCGGCCCATCGCCAATGTCACCCTGGGCACGGTGGCCAGCGACCTTCGCATCGGGGCCGCCCTGCTCGAGCACAGGAGCGGCCAGAATCTGGACTTCCTCGATGGCGGCAACCTCAATGTCTATGGCCTCGGCGGCTCATTGATGCTGGACTATGAACTCTTCTCCGCCGCCCAGGACATCGATGCCGAGCTGCGCTACTCCTACCAGCATCTGCAAAGCTTCACCGGCACCGCCGAGAGCGTCAGCGGTCAGGCCGATGCGGAAAACCTCGGGCTTTACCTGCGCCGCCGCGCCCCCCTGTGGCACTGGACCCTGCTGGACAGGCCCCTTCGCTACGTGCTGGAAGGGGCCAGAACCGAATACCTGGGGCAGCAACGGGGGCTGCTCGGCTTCAACAGCCTCAACTCCCTGGGACTTGGCCTCGAACTCGACAGCAGCAAGTACGACATCTTCATCACCCGCACCCGGCTGGTGGCCCGCTATATGTTCAGCAACAGTACCAGCGGCTACTCCATCGGACTGGCGATGAGTTTTTAGCGCAGCAAGGCGACATGAACCGTCCCCATCACCAAATCTCTGACTGAACGCACATTTGACTCCATTGCCGCTATGAGGTCCCACCTGTATCTCCTAGCATGGGGATACGGACGGTGGGTGAAGACGTGAAGCAGAACCACGCCGGGGATTGTGGTCAGGCTGACTGCCTACTGTTGAGCAGAGAACACATGACATTTCCAGGGACAGGGAGCTTGTTATGGCCAAATTTCTGAATACCAGCGCAACCAACTATTTCCTCGAAGAGCTGATAAAGGATGCCAAGGAGCGGTTAATCCTGATCAGCCCCTTTCTCAAACTCAATGACAGGATCAAGGAGCTGCTGACCGACAAGAACCGGCTCAAGATCGATGTGCGGATCGTCTATGGCAAGAGCGAACTCCAACCGGAAGAGATCAGCTGGCTCAAGGAGCTCACCTATATCCGCACCAGCTTTTGCAAAAATCTCCATGCCAAGTGCTACCTCAATGAGGAGATGTGTATTGTCACCAGCCTGAACCTCTACGAATTCAGCCAGGTGAACAACAACGAGATGGGGGTGTTGATCCGGCGGGCGGATGACAGTGAGCTGTACCGCGATGCCTACGATGAAGCCCAGCGCATTATTCGGGTGAGCGAGGAGGTGCGCATCACGTTGGAGCGCGTCGCAAGCGACAGTGACCCGCAGGACAACGTGGCCGCTCATGCAGGTACAGCACCGGTTTGTCCAAAATGCGGCACAACCATGGTACTGAGGACCAGCAAACGGGGAGATACCAAGGGCAACAGCTTCTGGGGCTGCCCCGAATACCCCAAGTGTCGCAGCATCATCCCCATCGAGACTCATCCCTGACCGGGATCTGTGAAGGCTAAATCACATGGATATCACTGCTGCCATAGCGCCGCTGCTGACTCAGCTCTGGTTTCTCCTGCCACTGCTGTTGATTGCCACCCTGCTCAAAACGGCCTGGTTCAAAGGGATGGTCGGGGAGTGGTTTATCAATCTCTGTATTCGGCTCTTTCTCGACAAGCGGGAATATCGCCTGCTCAAGGACGTGACCCTGCCCACCCCCCAGGGCAGCACCCAGATCGATCACGTGATCGTCTCCCGCTTCGGGCTATTCGTGATTGAGACCAAGAACATGAAGGGCTGGATATTCGGCAACCCGACCCAGAAAAGCTGGACCCAGCAGATCTATCGCCGCAAGCACAGCTTCCAGAACCCGCTGCATCAGAACCACCTGCACATGATGACCCTCAAATCCCTGCTGGGGCTCTCAGACAACCAGCTTCACTCCGTCATCTTCTTTATCGGCGGCTGCACCTTCAAGACCCCTATGCCGCAGAACGTGATGAACCGCGGGCTCATTCGCTACGTCAAGGGTATAACCACGCCGGTATTGGCCGAGAGCGAGGTCGCTCACGTTGTCGACACCATTCAACAAGGGCGACTTGCCGCCAACTGGCAGACTCACAGACAGCATGTCACCCAGCTCAAGACTCGTCATGCCGACCCATCCGCCAACCATGTTTCCACCCGCGAACCTGTCAGGCAATCAGTTGCAAACCCACCCTCACAGAGCGTATCGCCACCGGACAATCCACCCCCGATCTGCCCCAGATGTGGCAGCACCATGGTATTGCGCACTGCCGGTCGAGGTGACAACAAGGGAAAACCGTTCTGGGGATGCCATGAATTCCCCACATGCAGGGGGACCAGAGCGCTGATGAAGTAGATGGGAAGGCTGAACGACGGAGGCATAAAACAAAGGCGGCCAATTGGCCGCCTTTGTTATTTCAGCAAATCAGCGGATCGTTGCCATCTTCTGCACGCAGCGCTGCTCGCGCTCATCCACCCGCTTGGCAAACCAGGCGGTGGTGAGGTTGCGGGTGATCTTGGGGCTCTTTAGCTGGATGCCGGGCAAGATGGCGCGGGGTTGCCGTGTCCCGGCCTGTTTGTCGGCCAGGGCGAAGACCCTGTGGTAGAGATCGCTTTTGGCAAAGTCGCTGCTGTCCCCGAGCTTCAGGCTCTGGTGAATGGCCTGCTTGCTCATGTTGACGCGGCTGGCGATGCTGTGCACTGCGAGCTCGGTCTTGCCGGGCAAATCCGAGTCGTAGCGGATGAGATCCCCGTCCAGGGCCAGGGGCTTGCCACTCACCCGGCTTACCGCCGCCTGGAAGGCCGCATTGCGGCTCGCGTACCAGCCCGCATTGAAGTCGGCGAAGCGATAGAGGGTATCCGGGTAGTCGGCGGGATAGCCGAAGATGTGTTTGGTGCCAAACCAGATGCCGCCCCGACGAGTGAACACCTCGTGGCGAACGGACTCCTTCACGGGATAGGGGTAGCCACGGGCGTTGGCTTCGGCAAAGGCGACGCTCACCTGCATGGGGCCGCCGGTGCGCACCGGGTTGAGGTTGCCAAAGAGCTGCTTGCCCATGGGGACGCTGCCTATCATGTCTTCGAAGATCTCGCTCATCTCCCGCTCGGTGCGAAGTTTGTCGATGCGCTCGGCATAGCTCTTGCCGGTGGGGGATTGGATGGAGAGGGCCGTGCGCACCATGAACTCGGGGATGAGCAGCTTGCTGGCCCGGGCATTGATCTCCTTCCAGGCAATCTTGTTGAGGTTGGGCACCACGGGGTCCGCCTGATAGGTCGCCTCCTGCTCCGCCACCGCCAGCACGCTGCAGACGTTGTGATCGCTCACCGTCAGCCCCTGGGTGGTGAGCGCCGTCACCACGTCATTGGCCCAGCCCGGCTTGTCCACCACGTTGCGCGGAAGGAAGCGCACGATACGGCTCTTCATGTCGGCCGGTTTTTGCGGCAGCATCGCCTTGGGAATGGGGCGCCCCGCCGGCGTCGCCGGGCTGGTCGGGGCGGGAGGCTCGCTGGCACAACCCGACAGCAGGGCAAGGGTAAGCAGTGACAACCAGCGCCAATGGGCATGAAACAAGGAGTGAGAGGGGATCATGAAGGCTTCCTGAAGAGCGGGACCTGCCCCTCATCACGAATGAGAGGGCTCGAATGCATGGAGGCGGACATTGTAGGGAACAAGTCTGACAAGATGAAGGCGGATGAACCTGCTGGCCCGCTGGCTGCGGCATCCCCTGGCGTCATCACGCCAGCTCCACCCGGTTGCGTCCCAGGTGCTTGGCCTGATAGAGGGCAAGATCGGTGCGCTGGAGCAGGGCATCCACTCCCTCCCCGCTCTGGCTGATACCCAGGGCAAGGCTCACGGTGAATCTTACCCCGTCACCTGAGACCAGCTCTTCGGTCGCGCACCTTATCTGCTCCGCCAGCGCACGGGCCTTGTCGCCCGTCATGCCGGGCAGCCAGATGGCAAACTCCTCTCCCCCAAGGCGTGCCACCACCCCATCCAATGGGCAGAGCTGGCGCAGCAGGGTGCTGAATTCACGCAGCACATTGTCGCCGATGGCGTGGCCATAGCGATCGTTGATCAGCTTGAAGTGATCGAGATCCAGCAGCAGGAGCGGCGTCCCCTCCTCTCCGTGCGCCTCCAGCACGGCGCGAAACGCCCGGCGATTGGAGAGCCCGGTCAGCTCGTCTGACATGGCGAGGGAGGAGAGCCGCATCTGGGTGCCATACATCTGCTGCACCATCAGCAGCACACCCCAGGCCGAGGCCAGCATGCCGATCGTGCGCAGGCTATCTTCCACCGTGGAGAGCCACCAGGGCTGGAAATAGGCCTCATCCATCAGATCGATGACGCCGGAGACGAGCCAGAGGGTCAGCCCGCCGGTGAGGGAGAGATAGGTTCTCAAGGTGATCTGGGCACACTGCACCACCCAGAACATGAACAGCAGGGTCAGCACGTTGAGCGCTTCGGCCAGAGCCCCGACGGTATAGAGGTTGTGCTCCGCCAGGGGATCAAAGCTGACCCCGGCCAGGATCCCCGTCAGCAGCAGCAGACAGGGCAGGCTCACCAGCGCGAGACGACGGCAGGGAGGAAGCGAGAAGAACCGGGCGGGGTGAACGGATAACCTGAGGGGAGTCTTCATCATGTTTTGGGCTCCAAGCGCGCATGTCTTCTATCCCGAATGGCAGCCATTGGCTGCCATCGCCAGCGAACCCCGACGGCATTCCTGGTGGCAAATCACTGATATTGTGGGCCGATTTTTCCATAAAAAACAATTCCCTCACCATATGGGTCAGGGGATTGTTGCAACAGGGACGGCGCGATCTGCCGTGACATCGGGGTGGGTGGCCCTTCCCTGCTCGCCCTCACGGCAAGCGGGCAGTGCCGCCTCAGGCGCTCTGGCGCAGGGCCTGATGCTGGGCGGCGCCGTTGATCACCGCCTGCAGGGAGGCGTTGACCACGTCGCGACCGACGGCGACGCCACACATCCGGGTGCCCTCGACGCTCAGCAGC
The DNA here is from genome assembly GCF_040908265.1 of Aeromonas sp. R5-1. Taxonomy (NCBI): domain Bacteria; kingdom Pseudomonadati; phylum Pseudomonadota; class Gammaproteobacteria; order Aeromonadales; family Aeromonadaceae; genus Aeromonas; species Aeromonas sp. R5-1. Next base: position 31,192 of record NZ_JBFODJ010000035.1, on the reverse strand, counting down.
ACATAGGCGGCGGCGCGGGATTCGGTACCGGCGGTGAGCGCATGCTCGGAGTAATCCAGCACATCGATGTGCATGCCGGTCTGACGCTGCCAGCCGTTGACCAGGGCGGTGATGGCTCCCTCCCCTTCACCGCACAATTGCAGGGTGCCGTGGGGGGTCTGCAACTCCAGGCGCAGGCTCTCCTGACTGTCATGACCGAGCTGGAAGCGCCCGATGCGATAGCCGTGAGCCGGCTCAAGATAATGCTGCTCGAACAGGGTGCGGATCTGCTCCGGGCTGATTTCGCTGCTGCTCGCCTCAGCCTCGGCCTGAACCCGGCGGCTGAAGTCGATTTGCAGCCAGCGCGGCAGTTGCAGACCGAGGTCACGCTCCAGCAGATAGGTCACCCCTCCCTTGCCGGACTGGCTGTTGATGCGGATCACCGCCTCGTAGCTGCGACCGAGATCGGTAGGATCGATGGGCAGGTAAGCCACGTCCCAGTAGTGATCCGGTTTTTCTGCCGCGAGAGACTTGCGGATGGCGTCCTGGTGGCTGCCGGAAAACGCCGTGTAGACCAGCTCGCCGGCATAAGGGTGGCGCGGGTGCAGGGCAATCTGGGTGCAGGCCCCCACGGTGGCGACGATGGCATCCATGTCGGACAGGTCCAGCTCGGGGTCAATCCCCTGGCTGTAGAGGTTCATGGCCATGGTGACGATGTCCATGTTGCCGGTACGCTCCCCGTTGCCAAGCAGGGTGCCCTCGATGCGATCCGCCCCCGCTAGCACCGCCAGCTCGGCGGCGGCCACCCCGCAGCCTCTGTCGTTGTGGGTGTGGATGGAGATGCTCACCTCGGGTCGCGCCTTGAGGTGTCGGCAGAACCACTCCACCTGATCGGCAAACACGTTGGGGGTGCTCACCTCCACCGTGGCGGGGAGGTTCAGGATCATGGGACGGGCAGCGGCACGCCACTCGTCGATGACGGCGTCACACACCTCGACGGCGAACTCCACCTCGGTGCTGCTGAAGCTCTCCGGAGAATACTGGAAACTCCACTCGGTGCCCGGATTGCGGGCCGCATACTCCCGCACCCAGCGCGCCCCCTGCACGGCGATGGCCTTGACACCGTCCTTGCCTGAGTTGAACACATAGTTGCGCTGGGTCGGGTTGACCGAGTTGTAGACGTGAACGATGGCCCGCTTCGCCCCCTTGAGGGCCTCGAAGGTGCGGGCGATCAGATCTTCGCGCGCCTGCACCAGCACCTGGATGGTGACGTCATCGGGGATGAGGTTGCGCTCGATGAGTTCGCGCACAAAATCGAAGTCTGGCTGGGAGGCCGCCGGGAAGCCCACCTCGATGTGCTTGAAACCGATGTGGGTCATCAGCGCCCACATTTGCAGCTTCTGGGCCACCGTCATGGGCTCGACCAGCGCCTGGTTGCCGTCGCGCAGGTCCACGGCGCACCAGAGCGGTGCCCGCTCCAGTACCCGGTTGGGCCACTGGCGATCCACCAGGTTGATCACGGGGGCACGGCGGTATTTGCAATGATCGAAGCTCATATTCAGATTCCCTTGACGGATGGGCGAGGCGCCGGACGACCGGGCCGACAGGCGGGTGGGGCAAGGAGGGGAAGCGGGTTGGTGCGGTAACACCGTCCCTGACGAGTCGCACGGCGGTAACCCCGCGACCGGTTTTCCTGCGGCCCCCGTCGGTCACCGGGGCCGGCCACGGCAGCCGGATCGGGCTGCGGGCGCTGATCCTCTCGCACGCCACCTTTCGGTGTGTCGGCGCAGACGACCTTGTTTGTATGAGCACCCAGTATAGGGAGGTCGTGGGGGCGAGAGATTGCGAAGATTGCACCCCACCAGGCCAACTGAGCAATATTGATGCAGTGAATCTCCAATAAAGGGGTGAGTATCACCACCCATGATGCATTATCCGCCATCTCACCCATCTTCCTTGCTGGCGCCCCCACCGGGAGTGGCTGGGCGCAGGCAATAAAAAACCCCGCCATTGCTGGCGGGGTTTGCGTGCATCGAGCGGGCAGCGTGCTGCCGGTGCTCTTAGCGGTTGTTCACCCTCTCGTGCAGCTCCTGCACCGAGTTGACGTTGGCGGTGGCATCCACGCTGATGGCCATGCAGGTGGCGAAGGCCGCGTGCAGCGTGGTGGTGTAGGCCACCTTGTGCTGCAGGGCGCCGCGGCGCAACTGCTTGGAGTCCTGGATGGCCTGACGACCCTCGGCGGTGTTGACGATGTAGGTGTACTCGCCATTCTTGATGCGATCCAGAATATGCGGACGACCCTCGTGCACCTTGTTGACCAGACGCGGGTTGATGCTCGCCTCGCCCAAGGTCACGGCGGTGCCGTGGGTGGCGTCGAGGTCATAACCCAGCTCCAGCAGCTTGGCGGCCAGGTTCACCACCCGCTCCTTGTCGCTGTGGCGAACGGAGAGCAGGGCACGCCCTTCGCTCGGTACCTGGTGACCGGCACCCAGCTGCGCCTTGGCATAGGCCTCGGCGAAGCTGCTGCCCACCCCCATGACTTCACCGGTGGAGCGCATTTCCGGACCCAGCAGCGGGTCCACGCCCGGGAACTTGGCGAACGGCAGTACCACTTCCTTCACCGAGTAGTAGGGCGGGATGATCTCGGTGGTAAAGCCCTGTTCTTTCAGGCTCTGACCGGCCATGACGCGGGCGGCGATCTTCGCCAGCGGTGCGCCGGTGGCCTTGGAGACAAACGGCACGGTACGGGCGGCACGGGGGTTCACCTCGATGAGGTAAATCTCGTTGTCTTTCACCGCGAACTGCACGTTCATCAGACCGACTACGCCAAGTTCCAGCGCCAGTTTGCGCACCTGCTCGCGCATCTCGTCCTGAATCGCCTTGGACAGGGTGTAGGGCGGCAGGGAGCAGGCGGAGTCACCGGAGTGAATGCCGGCCTGTTCGATGTGCTCCATGATGCCACCGATGACCACGTCAACGCCGTCGCAGATGGCGTCCACGTCCACCTCGGTGGCGTCGTCCAGGAAGCGGTCCAGCAGCACAGGCGACTCGTTGGAGACGCTCACTGCCTCGGCGAAGTAGCGGCGCAGGTCCTGCTCGTCATAGACGATTTCCATGGCGCGGCCACCCAGCACGTAGGAGGGGCGAACCACCAGCGGGTAGGTGATGCGCGTGGCCAGTTGCACGGCCTGCTCCAGGGCGGTGACGGTGCCGTTTTCCGGCTGCTTGAGCCCCAGGCGCTCGACGGCGGACTGGAAGCGCTCGCGATCTTCCGCGCGGTCGATGGCATCCGGGCTGGTCCCGATGACCGGCACGCCGTTGGCTTCCAATGCCCGCGCCAGTTTCAGCGGAGTCTGGCCGCCGTACTGGACGATGACGCCCTTGGGCTGCTCGACCCGCACGATTTCCAGCACGTCTTCCAGGGTCACCGGCTCGAAGTAGAGACGGTCGGAGGTATCGTAGTCGGTGGAGACGGTTTCCGGGTTGCAGTTGACCATGATGGTCTCGTAACCGTCTTCACGCAGAGCCAGGGCCGCATGCACACAGCAGTAGTCGAACTCGATGCCCTGACCGATGCGGTTCGGGCCGCCACCGATGACCATGATCTTGTCGCGGTTGGTGGGGTTGGCCTCGCACTCCTCGTCGTAGCTGGAGTACATGTAGGCGGTGTTGGTGGCGAACTCGGCCGCGCAGGTATCGACCCGCTTGTAGACCGGGAAGATGTTGTGGCGGGCACGCAATTTACGCACTTCACCTTCGGCCACGCCGAGGATCTTGGCCAGACGGGCGTCGGCAAAGCCTTTGCGCTTGAGGGCGCGCAGGAAGTCGGCGTCAAGACCGGCCATGCCGCGCTCTTTCACCTGCTCTTCGAGCTTGACCAGCTCTTCAATCTGCACCAGGAACCAGGGGTCAATCTTGGTCAGCTTGAACACGCCGTCCATGGAGAGGCCGGCGCGGAAGGCGTCGGCGATGTAGAAGATGCGCTCGGCACCAGCATCCTGCAGCTCGTGACGGATGCGGGTCAGGGAGTCGGGGGCGTTCAGGTCAACCATGGGGTCGAAGCCGGTCTTGCCGGTCTCGAGACCACGCAGGGCCTTGTGCAGGGACTCCTGGAAGTTGCGGCCGATGGCCATCACTTCACCCACGGACTTCATCTGGGTGGTCAGACGGTCGTTGGCACCGGCGAACTTCTCGAAGTTGAAGCGCGGCACCTTGGTCACCACGTAGTCGATGGCCGGCTCGAAGGAGGCCGGGGTACGACCACCGGTGATGTCGTTCATCAGCTCGTCCAGGGTGTAACCGATGGCGAGCTTGGCGGCGATCTTGGCGATGGGGAAACCGGTCGCCTTGGAGGCCAGCGCAGAGGAGCGCGACACCCGCGGGTTCATCTCGATGATGACCATGCGGCCGTCTTTGGGGTTGATGCCGAACTGGACGTTGGAGCCGCCGGTCTCGACACCGATCTCGCGCAGCACCGCCATGGAGGCGTTGCGCATGATCTGGTACTCCTTGTCGGTCAGCGTCTGGGCTGGCGCGACCGTGATGGAGTCACCGGTGTGGATGCCCATGGGGTCGAAGTTCTCGATGGCGCAGACGATGATGCAGTTGTCGTTGCGATCCCGCACCACTTCCATCTCGTACTCTTTCCAGCCGATGAGCGACTCGTCGATGAGCAGCTCCTTGGTCGGGGAGAGATCCAGACCGCGCTCGCAGATCTCCACGAACTCTTCGGTGTTGTAGGCGATGCCGCCGCCCGAGCCACCCATGGTAAAGGAGGGACGGATGATGCAGGGGAAGCCGACCATCTGCTGCACGCCCCAGGCCTCTTCCATGTTGTGGGCGATGCCGGCACGGGGGCACTCGAGACCGATGCTGCGCATGGCCTTGTCAAAGCGGGAGCGATCCTCGGCCTTGTCGATGGCGTCGGCGGTGGCGCCGATCATCTCGACACCGAACTCCTTGAGCACGCCATGCTGCTCCAGCGCCAGGGCGCAGTTCAGCGCAGTCTGACCACCCATGGTGGGCAGGATGGCGTCCGGGCGCTCTTTCTTGATGATCTCGCGCACCACTTCCCAGGTGATGGGCTCGATGTAGGTGGCGTCGGCCATCTCCGGGTCGGTCATGATGGTGGCCGGGTTGGAGTTCACCAAGATGACGCGGTAGCCCTCTTCTTTCAGGGCCTTGCACGCCTGGGCGCCGGAGTAGTCGAATTCGCAGGCCTGACCGATGACGATGGGGCCGGCGCCGAGGATCAGGATGCTCTGTAGGTCGTTACGTTTTGGCATGGCTCTCTTTATCCTCTTAGGCGCGATACTGCTTAATCAATTCAATAAAGTGGTCGAACAGACCGGCACAATCGTGCGGGCCCGGGCTCGCTTCGGGGTGACCCTGGAAGCTGAAGGCCGGACGGTCGGTGCGATGGATGCCCTGGAGCGACCCATCGAACAGGGAGACGTGGGTGGCACGCAGGCTCTCGGGCAGGGTCTGCTCGTCCACCGCAAAGCCGTGGTTCTGGGCGGTGATCATCACGGTGTTGTCGTCCAGACTCTTCACCGGGTGGTTGGCACCGTGGTGGCCGAACTTCATCTTGATGGTCTTGGCGCCGGAGGCCAGGCCCAGCAACTGGTGGCCCAGGCAGATACCGAACACCGGGGTGCTGGTATCAAGGAAAGCCTTGATAGCTTCGATGGCGTAGTCGCACGGCTCGGGGTCGCCGGGGCCGTTGGAGAGGAAGATGCCATCCGGGTTCATCGCCAGTACCTCGGCGGCCGGGGTCTTGGCCGGCACCACGGTCAGGCGGCAGCCACGGTCCACCAGCATGCGCAGGATGTTGCGCTTCACGCCGAAGTCGTAGGCCACCACGTGGTATTTCAGCTCATCGGCCGCCGGGATGACGTGACCCTTGCCGAGCTGCCAGCTGCCTTCAGTCCAGCTGTAGGATTCGCTCACGGTCACTTCCTTGGCCAGGTCCATCCCCTTCAAACCGGGGAAGGCGCGGGCCTGTTCGAGGGCATGGGCTTCATCGAGCTGCTTGCCGGCCAGGATGCAACCAGCCTGGGCGCCTTTTTCACGCAGGATGCGGGTCAGCTTGCGGGTGTCGATGTCGGCGATGCCAACGATGTTGTGGGACTTGAGGTAATCGGAGAGGGATTGCTGATTGCGGAAGTTGGAGGCCAGTATCGGAAGGTCCCGGATGATGAGGCCCTGAGCATGGACCTGACTGGACTCTTCATCTTCGCTGTTGGTGCCGGTGTTGCCTATATGGGGGTAAGTGAGGGTAACGATCTGACGGGAATAGGAGGGATCTGTGAGGATTTCCTGATAACCCGTCATCGACGTGTTGAAAACCACTTCACCAACGGAACATCCCTCGGCGCCTATCGACACGCCTTTGAACACAGTTCCATCTTCCAGCACTAGCAATGCAGTGTGATTCAAGACAACCTCCAGTTATTTAGCTTTAAATTCAGCAATTTACCTGGGTGTTGCGGGCTCGGTTCCGGTCTTTGACAGGACTCGAACCCGGCAGATTTCTGGCAAATTGGGCGCATTCTACTTAAAAACGATCTCATTTCAACGTCTTTTCTCGTTTGAAATGCATCTAAATTCAATAAACAAGCAACATTACCCATTATCTATGCACTCACTCGCTTTGCAACCCCCTCTTCAAAAAGAAAAGCCAAACACAGACAACAAAGCGGCGCCCGATGCCATGCAACGTACAAAAAACCAAATTTACCATTTAATAAACAGCAAGATAGAAAATTAAAAAATAAACTACACAACAGCAAAAACACCATTTAAAGCCAGAAAAGTGAACACCAAGAATAGAAAACGTTTTTCTTGGATTGCATTTTTAGTCTATTTCACATCAAGGCGAAATGCCCCCCGCAGGGGAATATTGAGACCCAAACCCGTTACCCCTTGATGACATTTTTGTCGCAAGAGGGTGGCAGGCTTGTAAGAATGGCAGGATTTAGCGAGGTTCACTCAAAAAGTGATGATTAAGGCTCATTTCTACAAAAAAGTGACAAAAAACCCCGGCGGACCGGGGTTTGGCAACCAGTACGGGAGTCTGCACTCCCCCTGAAGACGGTTTATTTCAGACCGAGCACATCCTGCATATCATAGAGACCGGCCCCTTGCTGGCCGAGCCACTTGCCCGCCCGCACTGCACCGTTGGCGAAGGTCAGACGGCTGGAAGCCTTGTGGCTGATCTCGACCCGCTCGCCGATGTCGGCGAACATGACGGTGTGCTCCCCTACCAGATCGCCGGCGCGGATGGTGGCAAAGCCGATGGTGTTGCGATCCCGCTCACCGGTGATCCCCTCACGGCCATAGACGGCGCACTCTTTGAGATCCCGGCCCAGGGTTTTCGCCACCACTTCCCCCATGGAGAGCGCAGTGCCGGACGGAGCATCCACCTTGTGTCTGTGGTGCCCCTCGATGATCTCGATGTCGGTGTACTCCCCCATCACCCTGGCCGCCTGCTCCAACAGCTTGAACACCAGGTTGACCCCGACCGAGTAGTTGGAGGCGAAGACGATGCCGATCTGCTTGCCCGCCTCGTGCAGGGCCGCCTTGCCCGCCTCGTCAAAGCCGGTGGTGCCGATCACCATCTGCTTGCCATGCGCCAGTGCAAAGGCGAGGTTCGCCAGGGTCACCTCGGGGCGGGTGAAGTCGATGATGAGATCGAACTCGTCCTTCACCTTCTCCAGACTGTCGCTGATGATGACGCCAAGGCGCCCCAGGCCGTTGAGTTCACCCGCATCCAGACCTATCACGGCAGAGCCCGGTCGCTCCAGCGCCGCTCCCACCACCACGCCCTCGGCGTTGGCGATAGCCTCCAGCAGCACCTTGCCCATACGACCATTACAGCCCATCACGGCCACACGGATCGGATTGTCCATCTCCACCCTCTCATCTCTTTATTATGGAAAGAGACCGTTTTACCAGCCCGCGTCCCCTTTGAAAAGCCCGATCTGGCCCGCCAAACCACCCCGACATTTAAACGATAAATTCATTAAAAACAGAATAAATAACGGAATAACCAGACAAGTCAGAATCACGAAGCAAAAAGCCCTATCCATCTGGACGGCTATCTTGACCCGGGCGGGCCGACTCACTACTGTTGGCCCCCCATGGTGGCAGGATGCCCGCCCTGTGCCCGCCCTGGAGGCGCCACAGGCAACGACAGGAGGTCATTGTTCAAGTTTCGAGGAACACATGATCCAGACCCAACCCCGTGCCAGAGCCCTGCTGCCCCTTCTGGTCTTTCTTGCCCTCTTCATCGGTACCGGTACCTGGCTGACCCTGCAGGGGGTCGAGTTCGCCTTCTACCAGCTCCCAGCCCCCGTTGCCGCCCTGCCTGCCGTCATGCTGGCCCTGCTGATGGGACGCGAGGGGTTCAACAAGAACCTCGAGACCTTCTTCAAGGGGGTGGGCGAGAGCAACATCATGGCCATGTGCCTCATCTATTTGCTGGCGGGCGCCTTCGCCACCGTGGCCAAGGCCACCGGCGGGGTGGATGCCACGGTCGCCCTCGGCCTATCCCTCATTCCGGGCTGGTGCCTGCTGCCGGGGCTCTTCCTCATCTCTGCCTTCATTGCCACCGCCATGGGTACCTCCATGGGCACCATCGGCGCCGTGGCACCGGTGGCGCTGGGCGTCGCCCAGGCCGCCGGCATCGATCCGATGCTGATGGCGGGGACCATCCTCTCCGGCGCCATGTTCGGGGACAACCTCTCCATCATCTCCGACACCACCATCGCCGCCACCCGCAGCCAGGGCTGCGAGATGAAGGACAAGTTTCGCGAGAACATCAAGATTGCCGCCCCCGCCGCCGTGCTGGTGATCCTGTTCTATCTGGTGCTGGGCTCCACCGGTGAAGCGCCGGCCCCCACCGCCGAGGCGGACTTGCTCAAGGTCGCCCCCTATCTGCTGATCCTGGTGCTTGCCCTCTCTGGCATGAACGTCTTCATGGTACTGGGGCTCGGCATCCTGGCGGCCGGTGGCGTGGGGCTGCTTGATAGCTACTCCCTCGGCCAGTTCAGCAAGGACATTTACCAGGGCTTTACCAGCATGCAGGAGATCTTCCTGCTCTCCATGCTCATCGGCGGTCTGGGTGCCCTGATGGAACGCCAGGGGGGGCTCGCATGGATAAGTGAGCGCATCGCCGCCCTGATTGCCCGCTTCACCCGCCACCACGATGGCGAGCAGAACGAGAAGGCGGCCGAGCTCGGCATCGCCGGTGTGGTGAGCCTCACCAACCTGTGCACCGCCAACAACACCGTGGCCATCATAGTCGCGAGCAAGGTGGCCAGGGATCTGGCGGACCATCACGGGGTCACCCCGCGCCGCGCCGCCTCCATGCTGGACATCTTCTCCTGCGTGGTACAGGGGCTCATCCCCTGGGGCGCCCAGGCGCTGCTGCTGGGTTCCATCTTCGCCCTCTCGCCGATCCTGGTCGTGAGCATGAGCTTCTACCCCATGGCGCTGGCACTGGCCGCCATCGTGGCCGTCTTCCTCAAGCACCAGATGGGCGCAGTGGCTCCCGCCCCCCACCGCTCCTGACGCCCGACCTCAGGGGCCGCCCGGCTGGCGGCCCCGCCATCGGCTTTTCATCCCATCGGCCCCTTGCTAAGGTAGCGCCAGCCCACCTTTGCCCAGGAGTCCCCATGCCGGATACCCAACCCGAACGCCAGAACCTGCGCCAGCTCATTCGCCAGCGCAGAAAAAGCCTGAGCCAGGCCGAGCAGCAGGCGGCGGCCCAACAGCTGGTCGAGCGCTTCCAGGAACACCCCGGCATCCTCGCGGCCAGGCGCATCGCCCTCTATCTGGCCAACGACGGGGAGCTCGATCCCCTGCCCGCCATCCACTGGCTGTGGGCCCGGCAAAAGGAGGTCTACCTGCCGGTGCTGCACCCCTTCACCCCGGGTCACCTGCTCTTCTTGCGCTACACCGCCACCACCCCCATGGCCCGCAACCGCTACGGCATCGCCGAGCCCGAGCTCGACGTGCAGCAGGTGCTGCCCCACAGCATGCTGGACATCATCTGCACCCCGCTGGTGGCCTTCGATGAGGCTGGCAACCGCCTCGGCATGGGGGGCGGCTACTACGATCGCACCCTCGCCTGCTGGCACGAGCACCAGCTCGGCCCAAGACCCCTGGGGCTCGCCCACGATTGCCAGCAGGTGGATGCCGTCCCCCGGGAGCAGTGGGACGTGCCGCTCCCCCAGATCATCACCCCCAGCCGCAGCTGGCACTTTGCCTGATGAGACGGGGGCGCCCCCTTCGGTTCAATAAACAGGCAAACGATTTACATCTTGGGGATTTTTGCGCCGGAACGTGAGCACCATGGTCGCTCTGGGGGGGATGCTTGGATATAATGCGCCCGCTTTTTCCATAAGGATCCATCATGACTCAAGATGAAATGAAGAAGGCGGCCGGTTGGGCTGCGCTCAAATACGTGGTACCCGGCACCATCGTCGGGGTGGGCACCGGCTCTACCGTCAATCACTTCATCGACGCACTGGCGACCATGAAAGACCAGATCAAGGGCGCGGTGTCGAGCTCCATCGCCTCCACCGAGCGCCTCAAGGGTCTCGGCATCCCGGTGTTTGACCTCAACGACATCGATGCCCTCTCCGTCTACGTGGATGGTGCCGACGAGATCAACGCCAGCCGCGACATGATCAAGGGGGGCGGCGCCGCCCTGACCCGCGAGAAGATCGTCGCCGCCGTGGCCGACCAGTTCATCTGCATCATCGACAACACCAAGACCGTCGACGTGCTGGGCACCTTCCCCCTGCCGGTGGAAGTGATCCCCATGGCCCGCGAATACGTGGCCCGCGAGATCCGCGCCCTTGGCGGCAACCCGGTGTGGCGTGAAGGGGTGGTGACCGACAACGGCAACATCATCCTGGACGTCAAGGGCATGGCCATCACCGATGCCAAGGCTCTGGAAACCCGCCTCAACAGCATCGTGGGCGTGGTCACCAACGGCCTGTTCGCCCACCGTGGCGCCGACGTTGTGCTGATCGGCACCCCCGAGGGTGTGATCACCAACTAAGGCCTGCTCCCCGGACCTCCCCCTCCGGGCAAGCCCCCGCCCGGGTCAGTCAACCTGACTGCCCCAAATGGACAACGGCGCCTCATGGCGCCGTTTCTGGTTATCCCTCAATGGCTTGTAGCAGCACATCTGCAACAATCGTTGATAACTTCAAAGAATTTGACTTTCGTCACAAATATTCCCTCTCCCAAACGTTTTTGCTACTTTACGGTTTTCTTCACACTGCAAGCCTGAACGCATTTTTCAAAACAATAGAGGGAACGTCATGACAGTCAAGTTTTCGCTGGACAAGGATAAGATCAAGGTACTGCTGCTGGAGGGAGTCCATCCCAACACGGTGGAGACCTTTCGGGCAGCCGGCTACACCAATGTGGAATATCTGAAGACGTCCCTGTCGGAAGAGGAGTTGATCGAGCGCATTCGTGACGTGCATTTCGTGGGCCTGCGTTCACGCACCCAGATCACCGAGAAGGTGCTGGATGCCGCCACCAAGCTGGTGGCCATCGGCTGCTTCTGCATCGGCACCAACCAGGTCTCCCTCGACGCCGCCCACGTGCGCGGCATCCCCGTCTTCAACGCCCCCTTCTCCAACACCCGCTCCGTGGCCGAACTGGTACTGGGGGAGATCCTGCTGCTGCTGCGCGGCATTCCCGAGAAGAACGCCAAGTGCCATCGCGGCGTTTGGGAGAAGCTGGCCAACCGCAGCGTCGAAGCCCGCGGCAAGAAGCTCGGCATCATCGGCTACGGCCACATCGGCACCCAGCTTGGCATCATCGCCGAGATGATCGGCATGAAGGTCTATTACTACGACATCGAGAACAAGCTCTCCCTTGGCAACGCCATCCAGGTGCCGAACCTGGTGGAACTGCTCAACATGTCTGACGTCATCAGCCTGCACGTACCGGAAACCGCCTCCACCAAGGATCTCATCGGTGCAGAGCAACTTCGCATGATGAAACCGGGCGCCATCTTCATCAACGCCTCCCGCGGCACCGTGGTGGACATCGACGCCCTGGCCGACGTCATCAAGAGCGGCCACCTCTCCGGCGCCGCCATCGACGTCTTCCCGGTGGAGCCCAAGTCCAACAACGAGGAGTTCCTCACCCCGCTGCGCGGCCTGGACAACGTGATCCTGACCCCCCACATCGGCGGCTCCACCCAGGAAGCCCAGGAAAACATCGGTCTGGAAGTGGCCAACAAGCTGGTCAAATACTCCGACAACGGCTCCACCCTCTCCGCGGTCAACTTCCCGGAGGTCTCCCTGCCCGGCCACAAGGGCTCCAGCCGCCTGCTGCACATTCACCGCAACCAGCCCGGCGTGATGAACCAGATCAACCAGATCTTCGCCGACGAGGGGATCAACATCGCCGGTCAGTACCTGCAGACCAGCAGCGAGATCGGTTACGTGGTCATCGACGTCGAAACCGAGCACAGCGAGAAGGCCCTGGCCCGTCTCAAAGAGATCAATGGCACCATCCGTGCCCGGATCCTGCACTGATAAGCCCTTATCTGCGCAGCAAAAAGCCCGTCGTGATGACGGGCTTTTTTATGTCAGGAGAAAGGTTGCTCTCGTAACCTACCACCAGCCCAGCAGGTTGCGGCCCACCAGGGCGCCCCACACCAGGGCATTGAGGGCCAGAGCGATGAAGACGGCGGCGGAGCCCAGATCCTTGGCGCGGCCCGAGAGTTCGTGATGCTCGGAGCCGATGCGATCCACCACCGCCTCCACGGCGGAGTTGAGTACCTCGACGATCACCACCAGCCAGCTGATACAGACGAGCAGCAGGATCTCGTTGAGGGAGTCACCTATCCAGAATGCCAGCGGCATCAGCAGCAGGATGAGCAGCAGCTCCTGACGGAAGGCGGCCTCGTTGACCCAGGCCGATTTGAGACCTTTCATGCTGTAACCGGTTGCGTTGATGATGCGGGTGATCCCGGTCGCGCCTGGCTTTGCCACGATAACTACCTCATTTGAAATGGCTTTTGGGTTCACATCCTATCAGAGCCGCCCAAGGTTTCCATCGGGTGACTTTTGCTTTATTTTATTCCCTTGCATTTTGGCATCCCGCCCACCTTATCCACTCGAGAATTGAGTCGTATGTCCATTCACACCGATGAATTGCGCACCCGTCGCCTGGAGGCCCTGATCACCCCCAGCGAGCTGGCGCACGCCTTCCCGTTAACCGACACCATCGCCCAGAACCTGCTGGATGCCCGCCGCCAAGTGGAAGCCATTCTGTCCGGTGAAGATCAGCGCCTGCTGGTCATCGTCGGCCCCTGCTCCATCCACGATCCCGCCGCCGCTCACGAATACGCTCTGCGTCTGAACACACTGCGTGAAGAGTACAAAAAGAGCCTGTGCATCGTAATGCGCACCTACTTCGAAAAGCCGCGTACCATCGTCGGCTGGAAGGGGCTCATCAATGATCCGCGCCTGGACGGCAGTTTCGACGTCAATGAAGGGCTGAAACTGGCCCGCAAGCTGCTGGTGGACATCAACGAGACAGGCATGCCCACCGCCACCGAGTTCCTCGACATGGTGACCGGCCAGTACATCAGCGATCTCATCACCTGGGGCGCCATCGGGGCGCGCACCACCGAGTCCCAGGTTCACCGGGAGATGGCCTCCGCCCTCTCCTGCCCGGTGGGGTTCAAGAACGGCACCGACGGCAACACCCGCATCGCCATCGATGCGGTGCGTGCCGCCCGTCACAGCCACATCTTCTACTCCCCGGACAAGGACGGCAAGATGACCATCTACCGCACCGCCGGCAACCCCTACGGCCACGTGATCCTGCGCGGCGGCCACAGGCCCAACTACGACACCGCCAGCATCGACGAGGCGTGCGAGGCTCTGGCCCAGGTGGGCCTGCCGGAGCGCCTGGTGGTGGACTTCAGCCACGGCAACAGCATGAAGGATCACCGCCGCCAACTGCTGGTGGCCCAGGATATCTGCGATCAGCTGCGCCGCGGCCGCACCGGCATCGCTGGCATCATGGCCGAGAGCTTCCTGGTGGAAGGGCGTCAGGACGTGGAGAACGGCTGCGCCGCCACCTTCGGCCAGAGCATCACCGATGCCTGTCTGTCGTGGAGTGACACCGAAACCCTGCTGGCCATGCTGGCAGAAGCCGCTCAGGTGCGGCTGGACAAGCAGAAAGCCTGAACAACCGCTCAACGCTCTCTCTACCAATTCAAAGAGCCAGGCATCACGGATGCCTGGCTCTTTTCATGTCCACAGTGATTCACTCGCCCCCTTGGCTTCACTCAGCCTCTGCCGGTTTTCAATGCTGTATCCGTAGTCGACGGAACGGCTCCCTTCTCCCACTTGTTTTAAAAGAATGGGAGAAGGGCTGGGGATGAGGGGGAAGACCGCCTCAAAGACTCGGCATAAACCAGATGCGGCCGGCCGCCTCGATACGATCGGTGCGGATCTGGAACACCCGCTCCAGCAGCGCCTCGTCGATGATCCCGACGTCCCCTTCCCCCACCACGCGGCCCTGTTGCAGGCAGAGCACGCGATCCGCCCAATCGATGGCCAGATTGATGTCGTGGATGGCCACCACCACCAGCAATCCCTGCGCGGCCAGTTGCTTGAGCAGCCGCAGCAGCGCCATCTGGTGATGCAGATCCAGCCCCGCCAGGGGTTCGTCCAGCAGCAGCACCCGCCCGGTCGGGTTGAGGCTTGGCCACAGTTGCAGCAGAGTGCGGGCGATCAGCACCCGCTGCTGCTCCCCCCCGGACAAGCGGCTGAAGTCCCGTGCCAGCAGGGGCGCCAGTTCCAGGGCGTCGCACACATCCGCCACCGCCTGTGCCTGGGCATCGGGGCCCCCCTCCTCCAGCCCCAGGCTCAGCACCTGGAAGACCAGGATGTGGAACAGCTGGGGCTGGCGCTGGGGCAGCATGGCGCGCCGCGTTGCAAGCTCGGGCCAGCTCAGTGTCGTGATGACCTCTCCTCCCAGCAAGACGGCGCCATCGGCGGGCAGCAGGCCCGCCAGGGCCCCGAGCAGGGAGGACTTGCCGCTGCCGTTGGGGCCGAGCAGGGCCACCAGCTGACCACCGAACCAGGCCAGATCCAGGGGGGCGAGGCGATGGGGGATGGCCAGGGCGCGGGCCTCCAGCCGCCAGGGGGCGGGATCAGCGGGACACATCGGCATCTTGCCTCAGCAGCAGATAGATAAAGAGCGGGGCGCCCACCGAGGCGGTGATGACCCCGATGGGCAACTCACCGGCGTGCAGCGCCGAGCGGGCCACCAGATCGGCCCCGAGCAGCAGGGCGCCACCCCCAAGCGCCGAGGCGGGCAGCAGGAAGCGCTGATCGCTGCCACCGCACAGGCGCAGCAGGTGAGGCACTACCAGGCCGACGAAACCGATGACGCCGCACAGGGAGACCGCCACCCCGGTGAGCAGGCAGACCGCCAGCACCAGGCGTACCCGCATGCTGTCCACGTTCAACCCCATAAGGCGGGCCTGGGTCTCCCCCAGCAGCAGTTGTTGCAGTGCCCGCCCCTGCCAGCAGAGCCAGCCGAGGGTGAGGGGCAGCACCAGCCACCACCAGGCAAGCTGCTGGCTGCCGTAGGCGAGGCTGCCCATCATCCAGAACATGAATTCCCGCAAGGCGCCGTCGTCGGCGAAATACATCAGCCAGGTCATGGCCGCATTGGTGAGGATGCCGATGGCGACCCCGAACAGCAGCAGCCGCCCATGGCCGAGCCGTGCCCGGCGTGCGAGACGGATGAGCAGCATGGTCACCATCAGGGCGCCGCCAAAGGCCGCCAGCGACAGCCCCCAGCCCGGCAGATAGAGCCCGAGCCCCTTGGCCACCGCCATCGCCACCATGGCAGCCAGCCCAGCGCCGCTCGAGACGCCGAGCAGGCCGGGTTCCGCCACCGGATTGTGCAGCATCACCTGGAGCACGGCACCGCCGCAGGCAAGGGAGGCCCCCGCCAGCAGAGCCAGCAGGGCGCGCGGCAGGCGCAGCTCCAGCAGGATGCGCAGCTCCAGATCCCCCAGCGGCTGCCAGGGCAGCAGCACGAACTCCCCGAGGGCGAGGGAGAGCAGGAACAGGGCCAGGGTCAGCAGCGACAGCAGGAGCAGCCAGCGGCGCTGCCAGCGCTGCTGGCGACGGATGAGAGCGAGATACACGGGATCCCCAAGAAGCGAGGCCCGCCGGTGGGCAGGCAGGAAAG
The DNA here is from genome assembly GCF_040908265.1 of Aeromonas sp. R5-1. NCBI lineage: Bacteria > Pseudomonadati > Pseudomonadota > Gammaproteobacteria > Aeromonadales > Aeromonadaceae > Aeromonas > Aeromonas sp. R5-1. Next base: position 14,956 of record NZ_JBFODJ010000035.1, on the reverse strand, counting down.
CTGCATGATAACAGCGCGTTACCACCCAAGGTCAAGGCTGGTAGGGCTTGGCCAGCGCCGCTATCTCGCCGCTCTCCACCATGGCTTGCAACGCCTGCGCCAGCTTGGGGCCCAGCTCATGGTGGGGTGAGTGCTTGCTCATCCCGAGGTAGAGCACCACCGGGTTGGGGGGCTGGAAGGGCGCCTTGACGAGGCCGGCGTCGTTGCGCTGGCTCAGGGCGTAATCCACCTGGCAGTCGGTCCCTATCATCAGGGGCAGGTGGCCCCGCTCCACCATGCGCTGCAACTGGTCTTCGGTGGGGACCCCGTGCTTGTCGAGCTGGGTGTCGCCATCGAAGGGGGGGAAGTAGGCGGAGTTGAGCACATAGCCTATCTCGCGGCCTCGCAGATCCTCGTAGCGCCTGAGACCTGCCACGGCGGCGGGCTTGCCATAGAAGGCAGGCCGGCACTGGTAATAGGACGGCTGCAGGTAGTCGATGAAGGCGGCCCGCTCCTCGGTGTGAGCCAGCCCTATCATCAGATCCACCTGACCGGTCTGCATCTGTTTGAGTGCCCGTCCCCAGGGCACCCGTTTGAGGGTGAGCACAATGCCGCTGCGTGCCTGCAACTGGCGCAGAATGTCGATATCCAGCCCCTGGAAGTCGTCGTTCTCTGCCAGCATGCGAAACGGCGGCCAGACATCGGTGGCCACCGTCAGGGTCGGCGCACCTTGCGCCCAGCAGGCAAACAACAGACAAAGCGCACCCCAGCTTGTCTTGCCCATCCAGCTTTCGCCTTCTTTTGTTACATCCTTGTGAGCTAAAAATACCCTCAAGCACCACTTATGAAAACCCATGGAGTCGAGATAAAATGCATTGATTTAAAAGGAGAACCTAATGAACCCCATCATGACCAGTATCGGCCTGCTCATCTGCAGCAACGTCTTCATGACGTTTGCCTGGTACGCCCATCTCAAGAGCATGAATCACAAACCCTGGATCATCGCCGCCCTGGTGAGCTGGGGGATAGCCCTGTTCGAATACCTGTTGCAGGTGCCCGCCAACCGCATCGGCCACACCGTGCTCTCCGTCGGCCAGCTCAAGATCCTGCAGGAGGTGATCACCCTCACCGTGTTCGTTCCCTTCTCCATCTTCTATCTGAAAGAAGATCTGAAGTGGGACTACCTCTGGGCGGGTCTGTGCATCCTGGGCGCGGTCTTTTTTGTGTTCCGCGAAAAACTGACCGGCGCCTGAGGCTGTACACTCAAGCCATTCATCATCCCCCAGCCCTTTGAGCGACGAGGCCCCTCATGGAATTGAGAGACATGCTGCAGATCCTGGCCAAACAAGACGGTTCCGATCTCTATCTCTCCACCGGCGCCCCCCCCTGCGCCAAGTTCAACGGCGCCCTGCGCCCCCTCACCCAGGAGCCTCTGGGGCCGGGCGAGGTGGCCCGCATCGCCTACGACATCATGGATCTCGAGCAGAAACAGCAGTTCGAGAAAGAGCTGGAGATGAACCTCGCCATCTCCCTGCCCCAGATAGGCCGTTTTCGGGTCAACATCTTCAAGCAGCGCAATGAAGTCTCCCTGGTGGCGCGCAACATCAAGACCGAGATCCCCCGCTTCGAGGATCTCAAACTCCCTCCGGTGCTCCTCGACACCATCATGGAGAAGCGGGGTCTGGTGCTCTTCGTCGGCGGCACCGGGTCCGGCAAGTCCACGTCGCTCGCGGCCCTCATCGATCATCGCAACCGCAACAGCGGCGGCCACATCATCACCATCGAAGATCCGGTGGAGTTCGTCCATCGCCACCAGAAGAGCATCATCAACCAGCGGGAGGTGGGGGTGGATACCCGCAGCTTCCACGCGGCCCTGAAGAACACCCTGCGCCAGGCGCCGGACGTCATCCTCATCGGCGAAATCCGCGATCGGGAGACCATGGAGCATGCCCTCGCCTTCTCGGAGACCGGGCATCTGGCCATCTCCACCCTGCACGCCAACAACGCCAACCAGGCGCTGGATCGCATCATCAACTTCTTCCCGGAAGAGCGCAGACCCCAGCTGCTCAACGACCTTGGCAACAACCTCAAGGCCTTTGTCTCCCAGCGGCTGGTGAAGACCACGGACGGCGGACGCCGGGCGGCGGTGGAGGTGATGCTCGGAACCCACACTGTGCGCGATCTCATCAAGCGCGGCGAGTTTGGCGGCCTCAAGGAGATCATGGAAAAATCCAGGGCCCTTGGCATGGTGACCTTCGACAGTACCCTGTTCGATCTGGTGGTCGAGGGGGTGATCGACGAGGAGGAGGCAGTGAAGAACGCGGACTCCCAGAACAACCTGCGCCTCAAGATCAAACTCTGGCGGGAGAAGGGCCAGATTGGCAACAGCGCGGCGGCGAGCGGCTGGAGCCTGGAGCCCACCAAGGACGAGGGCGACCTCTTCTGAGACGGGCCCGGCGGCCACGAAAAAGGGAACCCTCGGGTTCCCTTTTGCATGTGGGCAGGCATCACCCCTTCTGAATCAGCCCTATCTGGCCGGGCTCGCACCACTCGAACGTCACCTCTTCGTGCTTGCCGCAGCAGGAGCCGCCACACAGGCGGCTCTCCCGCTTGGCGACGCGCCCCTTGCGCATCCAGACCCCGAGCATGGCCTCTACCGCATCCTCGGAGGTGTGGAAGTGGCGGGCCAGCGCCCGCCGGCTCACCTTCTTGTGAAGGGCCAGATAGTCCCCCAGTTCACGCAGGATCACAGAATACCCTCCCTCTCGGCGCACTCGCCCCTGACCATGAGCCCCTTCACAGGGTCACCACCTTGCGGGCGACGATGTCGCCGTGACGACGCCCCAGCCACCAGAGCAGCACCAGGGAGAACAGATAGCTCAGGCTCCAGACCAGGCTCTGCGCCGGGTGGGCGGCGAAGGTCGCCAGTTGATAGAAGAGAGTGGCGCACAGGAAGGCGACGTAGTTGCACCAGGCGGCGGTGAACAGGGCCCACTGGCGACCTGTCTCTCGCACCAGAGCCCCCATGGCGGCGGCACAGGGCATGTAGAGCAGCACGAACAGCAGGTAGGCAAAGGCTCCGGCCACGCCGTCGAAGTGGGTCTGCATGTTGCCGTAGGTGGAGGTGTCCACCTCCTGGGCCTCGGCTGCCGCCTGCTTGTCCTCCAGATCCCCCACCTTGAGCCCCATGGGATCGGCGGGGTCGATGTCCGCCAGGTTGGCGGGAATGGTGGCCAGCGCCGCTTTCAGGCTGCCCAGCAGGGAGTATTCACTCTCCTCCTCATCACCGGCGCCGCCGGCGTAGAGGCTGTTGAGGGTAGCGACCACCGCCTCCTTGGCAAAGATGCCGGTGAGGATGCCCACCGTGGCCTGCCAGTTGTCGTCCCGCACGCCTATGGGATGCAGCACCGGGGTCACGGACTGGCTCAGCTTGCTCAGCACCGAGTTCTCCTGATCCTGGTTGCCGAAGCTGCCGTCGGTGCCGAGGGAGTTGAGCACGCTCAGCACCGCCACCATCAGGACGATGGTCTTGCCCGCGCCGAAGATGAAGCCCTTGAGTTTCTGCCAGGTGCGCAGCCCCACATCCACCGGACGGGGCCACTCGTAATCGGGCATCTCCATCACCATGGAGTCGCTCTTGCCCGGCAGCAGGGTGCTGCGCAGGAAGAGGCCGGTGAGCACCGCCACCAGGATGCCGAACAGATAGAGACCGAACACCAGGTTCTGCCCCGACTCGGGGAAGAAGGCCACCGCGAACAGGGCGTAGACCGGCAGACGGGCACCGCAGGACATGAAGGGTGCCATGGCCGAGGTCATCAGCCGCTCGCGCTCCGACCCCAGGGTGCGAGTCGCCATCACCGCGGGCACGGTGCAGCCAAAGCCCATCAGCATGGGGACGAAGGCCTTGCCGGGCAGGCCGAGGCGACGCATCAGGGCGTCCACCACGAAGGCGGCGCGGGCCAGATAGCCGGAGCTCTCCAGCACCGCGAGGAAGAGAAAGAGGCAGCCCACCACGGGGATGAAGGTCGCCACCGTCTGCAAACCGGCACCCACGCCGTCCGCGAGCACGGCCCCCAGCCAGTCGGGGGCACTCATCAGCCCCAGCAGGTGGTGCACTCCGTCCACGAACAGGGCTCCCCCGAGGATGTCGAAAAAGTCGATGAAGGCGCTGCCCACCTTGATGGCGAACATGAACATCAGGTACATCACCAGCAGGAAGAAGGGGATGCCCACCCAGCGGTTGAGCAGCACCCTGTCCAGCCGTTCGCTCTGGGCGACGGTGAGCTTGTCCTGATGACGGCACGCCTGCTGGCACCAGTGGTGGATATGGCCGTAGCGCAAATCAGCGAGTTGCAGGTCGATGTCCTGGGCGTGGTGGGCGCGGCTCACCACGTTGTCGGCCGCCGCCTGCTGCCCCGCCGCCAGGGTCTCCTGCATGGCGATGTCTTCCTCCAGCAGGCGCAGGGCGCGGCCACGGCGATGCAGATGATGGGGGGCGAGCAGAGTCTCCAGCTCGGCGATATCCCCCTCGAGGGGCTGACCGTAGTCGAGCACGAGGGCGGGCTGGGACTGGCCGATAAACTGGTGGATCCCCTCTTTGAAGGCCGCCACCTGCTGGCGATTGTGGGCCGAGAGCGACACCACGGGGCACCCCAGCGCCTTGGCGAGCAAGGCCTCGTCGATGGTGATGCGCCGCTTTTGCAGCAGATCCATCTTGTTGAGCACCACCACCATGGGCAGCCCCAGCTCCCGCAGTTGCAGGGTGAGGTAGAGGGAGCGCTCCAGGTTGGCGGCATCGATGACGTTGAGCAGCAGATCCGGTTGCTGGCGCTGGACGAAGCGACTGGCGATCTGCTCGTCCAGGCTCGCCTCCTGGTTGGCCAGGGCATAGATGCCGGGCAGGTCCACCAGGGTGTATTTCTGCCCGCGGGCAGCAAAGGCCCCCATCTTCTTGTCGACGGTGACCCCGCTCCAGTTCCCCACCTGCTGGCGGGAGCCGGTCAGGGCGTTGAACAGGGAGGTCTTGCCGCTGTTGGGATTGCCCACTGTGACCAGGTTGTAGCTCATACCGGCTCCACCTCGATTTGCTGGGCCAGACTCCGCTGCATGGAGAGGCAGATACCCTGGCACTGGATCTGGAGCGGGTCCCCCAGGGGGGCGGCCCGCAGATAGAGGATCTCGGTCTGGGGCAGCAGCCCCATCACCATCAGCTTGCGCCGCAAGGCGCGGCCAAGGTGGTTCATGTGCGTGATGCGAGCGCTCTGTCCCGGCGACAGCTCTGTGAGTACCATGACGGGCTCCTGAAGTTAAACAAGAATAATTCGCTTTTAATGGGGGGATTATAAGCTGTGCCCTCAACATTTATTTGCGTAAAATCAAACTCCGCTTAGCTAACCGACAAAGTATTGCCATGAGTCACGACAACAACAGCCGCTTGGTCTACAGCACGGACGGCGGCATGATCAAGGAATCCGCCCCCGCCCAGCACGCCTCCCCCTTCCCCGCCGACGGGGTCGTGCGCATCCGCCGCGAGACCAAGGGACGCAAGGGGGCCGGGGTCATCAGCATCCACGGCGTTCCCGCCGACCAGCAGAAGGCCCTTGCCACCCTGCTCAAGAAGAAGTGCGGTACCGGCGGCGGTCTCAAGGAGGGGATCATCGAGATCCAGGGGGACAAACGGGACCTTATCAAGGCCGAACTGGAGAAGGCCGGCTTTCAGGTCAAACTGGTGGGGGGATAATTCCCCATCCCGCGCCTTGCCTCACCGGGGGTTTTTCCCTAGAATGCCCGCTCCCATCGAGGGGGAGTAGTCTCGCCACGGGCCCGTTCCGTGCGCGATCCTGATCAACATACTTGGTGCCAACTCACCATGGTCAGGGTGATCCGGGCAATGCCGGATTTGACAAGACCTTTGACGGGCCAGTGCCAAAACCGGGGACGGATGGCGCAGGCTTGTCTTTGGTTTATAACAATTCCGTCCCCCGGTCATTTTTATGGAAGCCTTGTTAACCTCCACCATCAGCGTTGCCATCGCCGAGATCGGCGACAAGACACAGCTGCTGGCCCTGTTGCTCATCTGTCGTTTTCGCAAACCCTGGCCCATCATCGCCGGCATGCTGGCTGCCACCCTGCTCAACCACGCGGGTGCCGCCTGGATAGGGGAATTCATCAGTCGCTGGATGGATCCCAAGGTGATGACCTGGCTGGTCGCTGGCGCCTTCATCGCCATGGCCGCTTGGATCCTGGTGCCGGACAAGATGGATGATGAAGAGAGTTCCCTGGACAAGTACGGCCCCTTCATGGCCACCTTCGTGCTCTTCTTCATCGCCGAGATCGGTGACAAGACCCAGATAGCCACCGTGCTGCTGGCAGCCAAGTACGACTCCCTGATCCAAGTGATCACCGGTACCACCCTCGGCATGATGCTGGCCAACGTGCCCGTGGTGCTGCTCGGCAAGCTCGGGGCCGACAAGCTCCCCCTCAAGGGGATCCGCATTGCCTGCGCCATCCTCTTTGCGGGGCTTGGCATCTCCACCCTGATCTTCGCCTGACCTCCATAGAAGCCGGCGGGGGATCAGCGTGAGCACTGATCGCCACCGCCGCCCCGGACGTCCTTCAGGCCCCCTCCTCACGGCGGGGGCCTTTTTAGTGCAAAGACATGGCCCCGTGCCGCGACCTGTGTCGCAGCGCCGACTGCGCCCCTGCCCCAAGACGCGTCGCCGTGCCATAATGCCTTATCTTTCAGGCATCACGGCTTCAGGAGCCCCCATGCACCTCACCTCAAGACAGACCCTGCTCGACTGGGTCAGGCGCGGCCGCCTGCCACGGGCCTCGCTGCCTGCCGCCCTGGCCCTGTGCGATCTGCCCCCCGGCCCTGCCCGCTGGCAGTGGCTGTTCGACAGGCTGCTGCTCTGGCTCGGCTGCCTCTGCCTTGGCGCCGGCCTCGTCTTCTTCGTCGCCTTCAACTGGCAGGCCCTGGGGCGCCTCTCACGTCTCGCCCTGCTGGAGCTGCCGTTGCTCGCCATGCTCCTGGTGCTCTGGCGCAAACCCATGAGTGACACCCCGCGCCAGGCCCTGCTGCTGGCCCTGGCCCTCAACCTCGGCGCCCTGCTCGCCCTGGTGGGCCAGACCTACCAGACCGGCGCCGACCCCTGGCAGCTCTTCGCCACCTGGGCCCTGATGCTGCTGCCGCTGGCGGCCCTTGGCAGAAGCCCGCTGCTCTGGACCCTGGCCTGGCTGCTCGGTCAGCTCGCCCTGGTGCTCTACTGGCGGCTCGGCCTTCTCGATCTCTTCTTCTCCTTCAACGAGGAGGCCCTCGGCTGGTGCCTGACCCTGCTCAACGCCGCCCTCTGGGGTCTGCTCATCCTGGTGCCCGCCCGCTACGCCCTGATGCCCTCCTGGCTCGCGGGGCTGGCCGCGGGGCTCGGCATCACCCTGCTTACCCTGCTGGCCCTGTTCGATGCCGCCTCTCCCTGGGTCTGGCCTGCCTGGCTCGCCTGGCTCGGCGCCGCCTACCTGCGCTGGCACCACAGGTTCATCGCCGGGCTCACCATGGGGTGCCTGAGCCTTATCGCCGTCATCCTCGCGGCCCTTGGCAAGTGGATGGAGCCGGACATGAACGGCTTTTTGCTGCTGGCCCTCATCGCCATCGGCCTGTCGGTGATGGCCAGCCGCTGGCTGCAACAACAACGGAGGCAGCATGTCTGATCTCACCCCCTGGGAGCGCCTGCGTGCAGCCCAACTTGTGGAAGGGGATGCCCCCCGGGATGAACAGCCCCACTGGTCGGGCCGTTTTCTGCTCGGCATGGTGGGCTGGATAGCCGCCCTCTTCCTGCTCTTCTTCCTCTTCATGGCCTTCGAGCAGCTGACCCGCGACCCCAACAACGCCCTCACCATGGGGATGGTGCTGATGGCCGCCGCCCTCGGTCTCAACCGCATGGCGACCCGCAGCGATCTCTGGGATCAGTTCGTGCTGGCGCTGGCGCTGGCGGCAGATGCCTGGCTGCTCTACGGCCTGCTGGACAGGCTGGATCTGAACGTCGCGTGGCTCTGGTTCGGTCTGACCGCCTTCTCCCTTGGGGTGGCCGCCCTGTTCGAGCACTGGCTGATCAGGCTGTTCCACAGCTTCGCCGCCGCCATCCTGCTCACCCTCGCCCTCGCCTGCCTCGGCCTGCACCTGCTGGCCCTGCCGCTGGTGATGGGCGCCGTCGCCCTGTGCTGGCTGCAGGCGGAGCGCGATCCCGCCCGCCATCTGCTCTATGAATCCCTCACCCTGGGGCTGGCACTCTCCCTGCTGGTGCTGGGACGGCTGCACCACCCCCTGTGGGAGGGAGGCACCAGCGTGCTCAATGAGCTCGGCAGCTCCCGCCTGCCCCTCTGGCTCAATCCCCTGCTCTGCGCAGCCCTGCTGCTCGCGGTCATGGTTCGCCTCAGGCTGCCGCTGCGCTACGGGCTGCCGCTGGTGGTGATCAGCGCCATCATTCCCGGCATGGGGGCTGGCGCCCTGGTGCTGGTGCTCGGCTTCTACGCCGGCAGCCTGGCCCTGATGACCCTGGCAGGCCTGCTGCTGCTCGGCTTTGGCTCCCTCTATTACTACGATCTGGGGCTGACCCTGATGACCAAGTCCTGGCTGCTGCTCGCCTCGGGGGCCCTGCTGCTCGGTACCCGTCAGTGGCTCAAGCACCTTCACCACAGGAGCCCCTCATGAGACGCCTCGCCTTTTTGCTGACCGGTCTTGCCCTGCTCGCCGGCATCAACGCCACCGTCTGGCGCTTCGAGCACGCCATGAGCCAGGGGGAGGTGGTGCTGATCGAGCTGGCACCGGTCGACCCCCGCTCCCTGATACAGGGGGACTACATGCGCCTGAACTACGCCCTCGCCCGCCAGCTGGCGGGCCGCCAGGCCGCCGTCGGCCCCCACACCCTGGTCGTTCGCCTGGATGAACATCAGGTGGTGCACTGGGTAGAAGAGGGCAAGCCCGAGGCCCCTGGCCCGGGGGAGCGTCTGCTCAAGGTGCGCCAGCGCGACGGCCAGTGGTTTATCGGGCCTGACGCCTTCTTCTTCGAAGAGGGCACGGGAGATCAATATGAGTCTGCCCGCTACGGCGAGTTTCGTCTGCAGGAGGATGGCAGCACCCTGCTGGTGGGGCTGAGGGATGAGGCGTTCACCCCTCTAGGTCACACCCGCCCGACCTGGTAAAAAGAGGCGCCGACACGGTTGTGAGTGGCGAGAGAATGACGGCCCCCGGCGGATAACGTCTTCGCCGGGTGGCGAAACGCCGTGACTTGGCAACACTTGAAACTGGGCACTCGGCAGCAGGACGGTCAGGATGAACATAGACATTGCAGTCCCCCTTCGCAGACTGGTCGCCTGCGCCGCCCTCGCGGCCATGGTCTGGGGCACTCCCGTGACCCAGGACAGCCCGGCGCTCGCCAGCCTGCACTACCTCACCGAAGAGTACAAACCCTACAACTTCACCGGGGAGGATGGCTCCCCGACCGGCTTTGCCATCGACCTGCTGCACCTGGTGTGGCAAAAGACCGGCACCCCTGTCCAGCCCGTCAGCATCCTCCCTTGGGCCAGGGGCTACTACCTGCTGACCCAGAAACCCAATGTGGTGCTCTTCTCCACCGCCCGCACCGAGGCGCGCAATCCCCTGTTTAAGTGGGCCTGCCCCATCGGCTATGCCGAGATAGTGTTGATGGGGCTCGCCAGTCGCCCCCTGACCCTGACCAGGCAGGAAGATGCCCAGCGCTACACCATAGGCGCCGTGCGATCCGATGTGGGGGAGCAACTGCTGCTCAACGCCGGCTTCGACGAGCAGAAGATCATGACCGCCAACCGCCTCTCCCAGGCCCTGCGCATGCTCACCTCGGGCCGGGTCTAGCTGATCTCCAGCAACAAGTCCACCCTGCTGGATCTCATCAAGACCCAGCAGCTGGATCCCGCCCAGTTCGAGGTGCGCTGGATGTTGAGCTCCGAGCAGTACTGCTTCGCCTTCAGCCACCCGGTTGACGATGCCCTGGTCAGGGAGTTCCAGATCGGCCTGACCCAGGTGCTGGCCAGCAGCGACTTCCAGCAGCTCCAGCACAAATACTTCCCCTCCCCCTGATCCCTTCCCCCGCCAGGGCCGCCAAGGCCCCGGCCCGCCTTTGAGCCAGCGCACGAAACCCGTTTAATGTTCGCCACTTGCGACGACAAGGGGTGACGCAGACCGTCCTGGGTCCGTAATATAGGGCGCAGGAGCCTGTTGGCCCCTTTTTCACGGCAAGGGGCAGGGCGCACGGTGGCAGCGACAGTCAGGGGCGGCAGCGTGCCCGCTGGCCGCCTTCATCGGGCAGCGCCGCACTCACGCCCTTCCCCGCCATCTCTGCGATCTCTTGGGAATACACATGCACAACACAGCGAAATGGTTGATGAGTCTCTCGGTCTGCGCCCTTCTGATGGCCTGCGGCGGTGACAAGACCACCGGCAAGGCCTGTCTCGGGTCAAACAACGACACCCTGGTGGAGGGGATGCAGGACAAATGCAAGGCGGGGGACATTGTCGCCACCAAGCACCCGGCCTATTTCTGCGATTTCAACTACGCGGTCACCTTCAACAGCTACAACTCCGCGATTTGTGTCTACTCCGGTGGTCTGAAACCGGAGAGAACCACGGAAAAATCATGACTGGCGACCCATTTCCCCCGTCTGACACGAAGAAGGCGGCAGTATATGTGGTCGATGCCCGGGCGGCGGTACCGCCCAGGCCATCCGGGGGCGGCTTCGCCCCTATTTCACCCGCATCAGACGGTGATGCTGCCCGGCGCACTCGAGCTGGAGCACCTGGGATCGGGCCATGGCCTCCACCCTGGCCAGCATCTCGGCGCTGTAGCCCTTGCGGCGCATCCATTGCAAGGGCTCCTCGAAGCCCCCTTCGTTGACCACGAAGGTATCTGTGTAGGACTCCTTGACGATGCTGACCACCCAGATACGCTGCTGAAACTCGCAGAGTCCGGCCACCAGGGTGCCCGCCCGCCCGGCCAGGGCGCGCACACGGCGGGCAAGAAGATGAACCATGGTATGGGCTCCGAACTGATAAAAGGGAAAACAGACTGGCACCCGGGTGGACGCGCCACCCTGTGCCCTCTCAACCCGCCCCGCTGCTATCGCGGGGCAGACACCTGACTGGAAGGAGGTGGGTTCCCGCCCTCCCCTGCAGCCCGGCGCTGGCGCTTGACCGCATACATGCTCGCATCGGCCCGGTTCAGCGCCTCCTCGACGCTGACCTCGGCCGGCATCACGGCCACCGCCCCCACGCTGGCACCGGGATAATGGATCACCTTGTCCCCCACCGACAGTGACAGCACGCTGTGCTCGAACAGGCGCTGGCGAAACGCCGCCACCGCCCCGTCCAGCGTGTCGGAGGCCGGGAAAGGCCCCATGCCCACGGCCACGAACTCGTCCCCCCCAAAGCGGGCCAGCAGATCGCCGCCGCGCAGGGTCTCGCTCAGTTGCCGCGCCATGGCGGTGAGCAGCCTGTCCCCCGCCTCGTGGCCATGCTCGTCGTTGATGGCCTTGAAGCCATCGAGATCCACAAAGGCGATGAGCACCGGATGCCCCGCCCGCTCCGACAACGAGAAGAGGCGGGTGAGCTCCAGCATCAGAGCGCGGCGATTGGGGAGCCCGGTGAGGGGGTCGGAGAGGGCCAGGCGCGAGAGCTCGTCGTTGGCCTGCTGCAATTGCCGCAGCAGTTGCTCCCGCTCCACCTGTTCGGCAATCAGGTGCGCGAAGAAGGCGATGAGCTGCTGCGCCCCCGCCACCGCGGGCTTTTGTTCGGTACTGGCGCCGCACAGGGTGCCATAGAGGGAGCCGGTCGAGGTGCGCACCGGGCTGCTCAGATAGGAGCGAATGCCGAGCTCGCTGGCCGCCTGGGAGTCCCCCCACAGAGCGGCGACGTCGTCGGTGTAGCCAATCTCATCGTCGATGGCACGGCGACACAGGGTATCGCTCCACTCCACCGTCATCCCCTCGGGGATCTGCAGCCCGGCCGCATTGCGGGCAAACAGAACATGCTGGCTGCTTTGCCCGAGGTCAATCTCGGTGAGATAGGTCGACTCCAGCCCGGTCACCGACGCCAGCATCTCCAGCAAAGGGCGGGTCAGGCTCTCCAGATCCCGCGCCTTGATCACTTGCTCCGAGAGCGCCAGCAATAACTTGTCCATGCCTACCTCCACAACTGCGTGCATCTGATGGGCGACCACCTTAGCCAACTCGGGGCGGGCCCGACAAGCGGGAGACCACGATTGACCGGGGGAAAGATCGATTTGTTCACATTTTGGCATAACCGGACCCCAAGCGGCGTCGCCATGCGAAACACAGGGATACAACCCTGCCCTCGCCCCTGGGTGCCGGGTCGATTCCCGCCGCGTATTCGCCCACGGTCACCATCCCCTCTCCCCTTGAGGGAGAGGGTCAGGGTGGGGGGTCACTCACCGTCATTTGGCATGGCTACGCCGTAGGGTCGGTAGGGTCGATTAGCGAAGCATCATCGTCCGCAGTAACCATCCCCTCTCCCCTTGGGGGAGAGGGTTAGGGTGAGGGGTCGCTCACCTGATTGGCACGGCGCCACCATGTAGGGTCGATTAGCGGAGCGTAATCGTCCGCGGTAACCATTCCCTCGCCCCTTGGGGGAGAGGGCTAGGGTGAGGGGTCGGTAACGTCATTGCCTGGCGAATGCCGCCCCACGCCTCAATGGCACGGCTTCGCCGCGCAGGACGCGAGGGCGCTGCCCTCGACGGAATTTCGCCCGCCAGCCTCGGCGACTTCGGTTTGCTCCCCTCTCCCCTTGGGGGAGAGGGCTAGGGTGAGGGGTCGGTAACGTCATTGCCTGGCGAATGCCGCCCCACGCCTCAATAGCACGGCTTCGCCGTGCAGGACACGAGGGCGCGGCCCTCGACGGGGTTTCGGCTTTGTCCCCTCTCCCCTTGGGGGAGAGGGCTAGGGTGAGGGATGGGTAACGGCATTGCCTGGCGAATGCCGCCCCACGCCTCAATGGCACGGCTTCGCTGCGCAGGACACGAGGACTCTGTCCTCGACGGGGTTTCGCCCGCCAGCCTCAGCGACTTCGGTTTGATCCCCTCTTCCCTTGGGGGAGAGGGTTAGGGTGAGGGGTCGGTAACGTCATTGCCTGGTGCAATGTCGTCCCACGCCTCAATGGCACGGCTTCGCCGCGCAGGACACGAGGACGCCGTCCTCGATGGGGTTTCGCCCGCCAACCTCGGCGACTTCGGTTTGATCCCCTCTCCCCTTGCGGGAGAGGGTTAGGGTGAGGGGGCGGTAACATCATTGCATGGCGAATGCCGCCCCACGCCTCAATGGCACGGCTTCGCCGTGCAGGACACGAGGACCCCGTCCTCGATGGGATTTCGCCGCCGCTGCGCGGCTGGGGCGAGTGACTTTGGAAAGACCCAAAGTCACCAAAGGTCTTCTCCCCCGCTTGTTCGCCCTCCTGCGTCGGGTTCCCTCGGCTCACCCGTTTGTCCCACGGCACGCGCCGATGGGCCATCCCTGGCCCAGCGACGCTCGCTCTGCATCCTGCCTCGCGGCCTGGACAAACGGTCTCACCTCGGCGAACAACAGGGGGCAACACCCAACCCGCGGCACCGAGGCCGGTTAACAGGCATAGGGTGCACCAAGCGCAGCGCATTGCACCTCGGTAACCGTATCCAGCCTGTTCGGAGCACAGATCGGGCGGGTTGTTATCTCACAGCCCCCCTCGCCCACCCCGTGACGAGAGCAGATTGTCGCACCTATGCAACAATCGCCATCAACATGATTGCATAAATGAAAAAATCATGGTGGGTACAACGGCAAGCAGCAGATATCTCTATCAAGAAACGGCTTTATATTGAAGGCCCGATAGTGAATATTTCACTGTAATAAAGGCGTTGTTGCTCAAATCAGGGAACTATCCCGCAGTTTGGTGATCTGATCTCTTAGGTTCACCACCGGGAGCGCCAGATGGGCAAGTCCAAGCACAAGATCAGCAACTGGAAACAGTACAACCAAGCCTTGGTGCAACGTGGTTCGTTGACCGTCTGGATGGATGAGCAAGCCATCCAGCAGTGGCATTGCCAAACCCATCATGGCCGCCGGGGGCGAGGCTTCCATTACAGCGACTCTGCCATTGAAACCGCGCTGATGCTCAAGGCGGTATTCAAGCTACCGCTGCGTGCCTTGGAAGGCTTCATCAACTCGCTGTTCAAGCTGATGAAGGTGCCCTTACAGTCGCCGGACTACAGCTGTATCAGCAAGCGTGCCAAGACGGTCGAAATCAAGTACCGCCTACCGAGCCATGGCCCGGTGGCTCACCTCGTCATCGATGCCACCGGACTCAAGGTCTATGGCGAGGGCGAATGGAAAATTCGCAAGCACGGCAAGGAGAAACGCCGCGTCTGGCGCAAGCTTCACCTGGCCGTAGATGCGGCGACCCATGCCATCGTCGCAGCCGAAGTCAGCCTGGAAACGGTGGGCGATAACGAGGTGCTGCCCACGCTGCTCAACCCCTTGCGCCGCAAGATAGAACAAGTCAGCGCCGATGGTGCTTATGACACCAGAGCCTGTTATGCCCTACTGCAAAAGAAGGGCATCAAGGCCACCATACCGCCGAGAAAGAATGCGGCATTCTGGAAGAAAGGCCATCCACGCAACGAGGCGGTTGCCGCGCTCAAGGCAGGAGAACTGGAGCAATGGAAAAAGGACTCTGGCTATCATCAGCGCTCGATAGCTGAGACCGCCATGTATCGCTTCAAGCAGCTCATCGGTCCGAAACTGAGTCTGCGGAGCTACAACGCCCAGGTGGGTGAGATCCTGGCCGGGGTGAAAGTCATGAACAAGGTCATAGGGCTTGGTATGCCTATTCGGCAGGCCGTCAACTAAGCCCGCCCGGCGGGTTGGGGAGCGAGTATCCGACTTTGGATTTGATCAACAAGGCC
>NZ_JBFODJ010000034.1:0-18559 GCF_040908265.1 Aeromonas sp. R5-1 | reverse complement strand
CATTATCCACCTGTGGTAATAAACCTGCCTGCAGTAATGCACGTTTAGTCACCCATAAAAACGGAGCCCGAGGCTCCGTTGTTCAATGCGGTATCAATCCCGGACGGAACGCGCTTCGCGCTCTTCCCGCTCCCTTGCCAACAAGCGTTTGTACCACCAGCTGCTGCGACGACGTTGTGCATTGGAAGAGCGACGAGCCATTGCTTAGATCCCAGTCAAGAGAAGAAAGAGCCGCATTATGCGATAGAGATCACGCCCGTGTCTGTAGCTGGATCAAGAAAAGGCTCACTGGCCCACCCGGATCGTCCGCTGGTTGCCCTCCGGTTCACCACTCTGTGACGGCGTCGTCACCTCTCGCCAGATCAGGGGACCATTGGTCTCCATCGCCTGTTGCGGCGCGCACTCCAGCCAGAGCTCCCCCTGCTGGATGCGGGCCCCCTGGGAGTATTTCTGATCCTGATACCAGCACACCCGCTCGGGCAGCGAACCAAGGGGCAGCACCAGCTCGGTGCCCACCGAGTGGCTGAGGGTGTTGGACGCCGGGGCGGCCAACGCGGGGAAGAGCCAGCCAAGGGCCAGCAGACAACCTGCACAACGGATCATGGGAATTCCTGTCACGGGGGTGTGAAAGTGTAGAGCGACCAGCAGAGCCCTCGACTTGACCAATAAATGTCGGCTCATCTGGCATTCCGGAAGCAATATGATAGCCTGCCTGCGCCCGCAAAAGCCTGTCAGGGCGCTGCCGTGGGCCCCCACCGGCATAGCCGGGATGCGGTAATGAATAACCCTTAATAATCAGATAATTAACTGGATATGTTGTCAATGCGTATCATGCCGTTGCTCAAGGCTGCCTGCCTGAGCCTGATGTTGTCCGCCTGTGTCGCCCCCCTGCTGATGATGAGCCCCACCAGCCAGCTGATGTGGGCCCTGCTCAAGCCGCTGGTCGGTTTCGATCCGAACGAGGCCAACCTGTTCGAGCAGCCGCTGATCAAGGACAGAATGACCGCCATGCTGGGGCCCAACTACGAGAGCACCATGCAGCTGCTCAAGACCGCCGACGAGCTGCAACAGGAGGGGCCGCTCTTTTACGTGGTCTCCCGCTACGCCCCCGTGCCGGACGTAGCCAAGCAGGCCGGCATGGTCTGGAACGCCGACACCAACCAGCTCGCCGTCATGGTGCAAAAAGGTGACGGGGCGACCCAGGTCTTCGGGGAAAACCTGACGGCCGCCACCCCGACCTGGCCCAGCGCCATGCAGGGCTGGCAGTCCCAGGCCACCCCGGCCGCCACGGCCCTGACCGGTGCCGGTCAGGGGCTCACGGGCGCTGGCAGTTCTCTGCTGGGCACCATGATGGGGGGCCTGCAACAGAGCGCCAGCAAGGCCCTGTCCGACTCCACCAGACAGGTGATCGGCAGTGCCGCCACCACGGCGCAGCAACAAGCCACCAAGGCGGCGAGCGACAGCGCCAAGCAAGCTGCCAGCAGTGCCGCCACCACGGCGCAGCAGCAAGCCACCAAGGCGGTGAACGACAGCGCCCAGCAGGCTGCCAGCAGCGCAGCGACCATCAGTGCCGCCACCACAGTGCAGCAGCAAGCCGAAAAGGCGGTGAGCGACAGCGCCAAGCAGGCCGCCAGCAGCGCAGCAACCATCAGTGCCGCCACCACAGCGCAGCAGCAAGCGGCCAAGGCGGTGAGCGACACCACCAAGCAGGCCGCCAGCAGCGCAGCGACCATCAGTGCCGCGACCACAGTGCAGCAACAAGCCGCCAAGGCGGTGAGCGACAGCGCCAAACAGGCCATCAGCAGTGCCGCAACCACGGCGCAGCAGCAAGCGACCAAGGCGGTGAGCGACAGCGCCAAGCAGGCCGTCAGCAGCGCAGCGACCATCAGTGCCGCGACCAGTGCACAGCAGCAAGCCGAAAAGGCGGTGAGCGACACCGCCAAGCAGGCCGTCAGCAGCGCCGCAACCATCAGTGCCGCGACCAGTACGCAGCAGCAAACCGCCAAGGCAGTGAGCGACAGCGCCAAGCAGGCCGCCAGCAGCGCCGCCGCCATCAGTGCCGCGACCAGTGCGCAGCAGCAAGCCGAAAAGGCGGTGCAGCAACAGGGCGAGAAGCGGGAAGCGACCTCCGGCACCCTGAGCGATCAGGCCAGGGCGGATGCCGAAGCGGAGCTGGAAAAACTGCTTAACTGACTTTTTAAGCGTCATGCCACCATAAAAACAGGCCATCACATGATGGCCTGTTGTTTATCTGACCCGTAGCAGGGGAAGATCAGAAATGGCGGTCCTGCTCGGTGGGCTTGGCACCCTTCTCTTCGCTGTGCTCGATGGCGGTGCGGATAAGGTCGACGCCGGCCCGGATGATCAGCACCCCCATGTTGACCAGCTTGACACAGACCCACATGAAGGTGATGAGCAGGATCAGCTTGAGCACCGTCTGGAAGGCCTCCAGGAAGTTCTGCTCCAGCTGGGCGGTGAGCCCGTTGGCGCTGCTCATCAGCCAGGTGTACACCTCGCGCACGAAGGGGATCCGGCTCGGCATCTCCAGCACGTCCAGCGCCGCAGGCAGGGCCTGGAAGATGACGATGCTGCCAAACAGTATCAGGATGACGCCGATGGCAATCCCCAGAAAGAAACCGAACTGTCGCATGAAGAGCCCCACAATGTAGTGAATGAGAAGAACAATAGCCGCCAATACTAGGGACTGCCCGCGCAGACGGCAATCCTTGCGTCCCCCACAGGGTCGGTGCCCCCTGCAAGCCATTGCCCGGCCGTCTGATTTCTGTGACCCTTGTCCCCACTCCTTGCCCCTGGGTGTCATCATGTTTCGAGTCGTCTTCTGCCTGCTGCTGTTGCTGGGCGGTGCCCTGCCCGCCTCCCACGCCGAATCCCCTCCCTCTGCGGCCGCCTGCGTGATCCGCCACCAGCAAGGGATCCTGCTGGTGCAGGACAGGCTCTCCTCGCGCTACAGCCTGAGCGGCGGCTACATCGACAGGGGGGAGACCCCGGAGCAGGCGGCCCTGCGCGAGCTGTTCGAGGAGACCGGCCTGCAGGGTCGCGTCACCGGCGAGCTGGGGCGCTGGCAACGGGCCAGGGTGTTCGCCTGCCAGACCCTGGAGCCCCTGCGGGTCCAGCGAGGGACGGGGTTTGTCTCCTTGCTCCAGGCCCCGGATCTCGGTGGCGAGATCCTGAACGCCAGGCTGATCGCGGCCGCCGACCTGCCCCCTGACCAGCGTCGCTTCCCGGCGCAGCTCGACTGGATAGCCCCGAGGCTGGCCGAGGTGCCCGAGAGCCGGGTGCTGTGGGTGACGGATTTCAGCGACGCGGCCAGTGCGCTGCACCGCGCCGAGTTGCCGCTGATCCAGCGCCTGCAACAATGGCTCGGGCCGGATGCGCTCTGGCCAAGGGCGGGCAATCTGCTGGGCTCGGCCCCCTTCCAGCTGGCGCTGCTGCCCTTGCTGCTGCCCCTGCTCGGCTGGTCCAGGCTGCGCCACCTGCTGTTTGCCATGGTGCTGCTCACCCTGGTGGTGAACCTGCTCAAGGCGGGCATCGGCTGGCCCAGGCCCTTCCACCTGCAACCCGAGCTGGCCCGCCAGAGTGCCCAGGGCTTCGGCATGCCGAGCGGCCACGCCGCCTCGACCCTGCTCTACTGGGGCCTGCTGCTTGGCTGGCTGCCGGCGCTGTGGGTTTGGCAGGGGGCCCTGCTGGCCCTGTTGCTGGCCGGCGTGGCCGGGCTGGCCCGGGTCTGGCTGGGGGTCCACTTCCTCTCGGATGTGGTGGCCGGCCTTGCCCTGGGGGCCCTGCTGCTGGCACTGCGCGCCCCGCTGGCGAAGCTGGCGGCACGCCCGCTCCCCTGGGCCGGGCTGCTCATCGCCAGCGCCCTCTCGGCCTGGCTCACCCAGTCCACCGCCCTGGC
The DNA here is from genome assembly GCF_040908265.1 of Aeromonas sp. R5-1. Classification (NCBI taxonomy): domain Bacteria; kingdom Pseudomonadati; phylum Pseudomonadota; class Gammaproteobacteria; order Aeromonadales; family Aeromonadaceae; genus Aeromonas; species Aeromonas sp. R5-1. The sequence continues at coordinate 14,643 of NZ_JBFODJ010000034.1, read as the reverse complement.
CGGGCTTGCCATGTTCACCCTGGGGCTGGTATCGGGTAATCTGCTATCACTCGAACGGAGCCCCACCCCCGCCCTGCCCGCCGCGCTGCTGACCCTGGCAGGGGGGCTGGTCGTGGCAGGGCTCCTGTTCCTGGTGCCCGCGCTCACCAGCAGCTCTCTGCTGATCCTCGCGGGACAAGGGTGGCTCTTTGGCTGCCTGGGGTTCTGGCTCAGCGCCGGGCTCTGGTGGTCGTTGTCCGCTATCCGTCACGGTGCCCGAACCGGGCGCTCAACCCCTCGTTAAGGGAATGCCATGAATATGAAAAAAGTGGATTTGGCCAAGATCACCCTGGGCTTGCTGTTCCTCAGCCTGCTCATCATCTCGTGCTTCATGGTCTTGCGCCCCTTCCTGCCCGCCCTGGTGTGGTCGACCATGATCACCATCGCCACCTGGCCCCTGATGCAGATGGCCCAGCGCCTGCTGTGGGGCAAGCGCACCCTGGCGGCCTTGCTGATGACCAGCATCTTGCTGCTCATCTTCGTCATTCCCCTCTTCATGACGCTGGCCAACGTGGCGGAGAAGGCCCCCATGCTCATCGAGCTGGGCACCGAGCTCAGCCAATCCCCGCCCCCCGAGCTGCTCTGGTTGCAGCAAGTGCCCCTGGTGGGCGACAAGCTCTATGAGTTCTGGCAGCAGATCCTCGCGAGCGGCGGCCAGGTGCTGTTCACCAAGCTGGCCCCCTACTTCGGCCAGACCGCCCGCTGGCTGGCGGCCCAGGCGGGCAACCTCGGCCTGCTGTTCGTCCACTTCCTGCTGACCGTGGCCATCTGCGGCCTGCTCTACCACTCGGGAGAGAAGGCGGCAGAAGGCATTCGCCGCTTCGCCCACCGTCTGGCGGGCCAGCGCGGTGACAATGCGGTGGTGCTCGCCTCCCAGGCCATCCGCGCCGTCGCCATGGGGGTGGTGGTGACCGCCCTGGTGCAATCCTCGGTGGCGGGCCTGGGCCTGCTCATCGCCGGCATTCCCTATGTCATGGTGCTGGTGGTGCTGATGTTCCTGCTGATCGTCGCCCAGATAGGCCCCTTCCCGGTGCTGCTGGCCAGCGTCGGCTACCTCTACTGGAGCGGGGACACCACCTGGGGCACCTTCCTGCTGGTCTGGTCCCTGCTGGCGGGCACCATGGACAACTTCCTGCGCCCCTTCCTCATCAAGCGCGGGGCCGACCTGCCGCTGATCCTCATTCTGGTGGGGGTCATCGGCGGCCTGCTGGCCATGGGGATCATCGGTCTCTTCATCGGCCCCGTGGTGCTGGCGGTGGGTTACACCCTGCTGGATGCCTGGATCAAGGAAGATGACCAACCGGCGAGCGCTCTGGTGGAGCCGCCCAAGGCGCCGTGATGATTCATTCATCCCCGATGCAAAGAGCCGCCCCAGGGCGGCTCTTTTGTTTATTACCGTCCCATGCAGGTTCGATTAGCGAAGCGTAATCGGACGATCGAGATGCCGCTGTCCGGTGTGTCCATGAATCAGCGGCATCCGTCAGCAGGGAAATATGGATGGCTGTTATAGCGGGAGAATTGATTTACGCGAACGTCCGATTACCCCTTATGGCTAATCGAGCCGACGGCCGGTCGCGGCGTTTAGAACCAAAGTTCGAACCGGAACGCCAAAACACGAACCAGGGTTCGAGTCACTCCTTCCCCTCCCCTGTTCCCTGCCGAAGGCGCCCGCCACAATACCTGCACCATTGGAGGAGAAGACAAGATGAACGAACTGAGAGCAACACGGGCCCTCATCAGCGGCGGCGCCAGCGGCATCGGACTGGCCATCGCCGAGGCCCTGGCCAGCCAGGGGGTGGAGCTGATCCTCGCTTCCCGCCGTCTGGGGCTGCTGGAGCAGGAAGCGGCCAGACTGGAGGCGCGATACGGAGTGCGAGTCATGGCACTGGCGCTGGATGTGTGCGACGGCGATCAGGTGCGGGACGGCCATGCCCGGATCCGGGAGCGGCTCGGCCCCGTCGATCTGCTGATCAACAACAGCGGGGTCGGCAGCGACCACCTGGTGCAGGACCTGCCGGAATCGGAGTGGGACAGGGTGATGGATACCTGTGCCAAGGGCACCTTCCTGCTGACCCGGGCCTGCCTGCCGGACATGCTGGCAAACCGCCACGGCACCGTCATCAACATCGCCTCCCAGGCCGCCAGGCACGGCTATGCCAGGGCCGGCGTCTACTGCGCCGCCAAGTTTGCGGTGCTGGGGTTCGCCCGGGCACTGCGGGAAGAGGTGCAGCACCAGGGCATCCGGGTCCACACCCTCTGCCCAGGCCTGGTGCAGGTGCCGCCCCCGGCTTGCGCCGCTGATCGCAAGCCCGGCTGGCTGCAGGTGGAGGATCTGGCCGAGGCCGTGCTCTACACCCTGCGCCAACCGGCCCACGTGCAGCTCGACGAGATCGGCATGACGGGGATCTGAGCGAGGCGCCATGGAACGCCAGCAAGAACAAGGGGCGCCGAGGCGCCCCTTGTTCTGCGTCACACCGCCAGAGGCGGCCTGCGCGTAAGATCAGGCAGGTTGATGGAGGGTGATGCAGTGGATGCCGCCGCCCCCGGCCGCCACCGGGTCTATGTCTATCTGCACTATCTTGCGCCCCGGATAGAGGCTGGCCAGCAGATCCCGGCAATGGCGGTCGGCCCTGGCATCCCCGAACTGGGGAGCGATGACGGCGCCGTTGATGGGCAGGTAGTTGATGTAACCGGCGGCAAAGTCCGGGCTGCGGCTGAACTTGTTGTCCCGCCCGCCCAGGGGCGGCGGCAGCTGATGCAGCTCCAGCTTGTTGCCGTCGGCGTCCGTCGCCTGCTGCAGGATGGCGAGGTGCTGGCGGGTCACCTTGTAGTCGTAGGAGTCGGGATCGTTGTCCATGTTGATCACCACCACCCCGGGGCGCACGAAGCGGGCGTAGAAGTCCACGTGGGCATCCGTGATGTCGCGGCCCTTGATCCCCGGCAGCCAGATGATCTTGCGCAGCCCCAGGTTGGCCTTGAGCTCCGCCTCCACCTGCGCCTTGGTGAGGCCGGGGTTGCGGTTGCTGTTGATCCAGCTGCTCTCGGTCATGATGGCGGTGCCGTTGCCATCCACCTCGATGCCGCCCCCCTCACCGATGAGCTCGCTCTGCAGGTAATAGGCATCGGTCTGCCGGCCCACCAGGGCGGCGACCCTGGCGTCATGGCTGTGCTCCTGCTTGTCACCCCAGCCGTTGAAGTTGAAGTCCACCAGCCCGAGCCCTCCCTGCTCGTCCTGCACGAAGACGCCGCCGGTATCCCGCAGCCAGATGTCATCCATCTCGGCGTGGACGAAGTGGGTGTTGCGCTCGCCGCATAACTGGCGCGCCAGCGCCTCGTCATCCTCGTGGCAGAGCACGTTGACCCGGGTGTAGGGCACCATGGCCTGCACCAGCCGCCCTATGGTGGCCTGCACCTCCTTGTAGTGGCGACCCCAGATCTCGCTGGTGGCCCCGAAGGCCACCCACACCAGGGCCTGGGGGGAGGACTCCTCCGGCATGTGGTAGCGGCCGGCGGCACTGGTCTCGCCGGCGGCGAAGGCCGCGCGGGCACCGGGCAGGCTGCCAAACCCAGCAATGGCGCCGAGGGCGACCAGTTGTTTCAATACGTGGCGTCGGGAAAACATCGTTCTACTCCTGGGTTCAGAGGCTGCTCTTGAAGCGAGTCCAGGCTCGCATGCGGGCACGCATCTGGGATTGTGCTATATCCTGACCCGGAATGAGCCGCTGGTAGCTGGCCTCGTCCAGGTAGATATCCGGGTTGGCCGTCATGGTGGCATCCACCATGGGTCTGGCCTTGGCACTGGCAGTCGGATAACCGGTGCTGTTGGTGATGGCCGCCATGTTGGCCGGGCGCATCACGAAGTTGATAAAGGCATAGGCATAGTCAGGATGGGGGGCATCCGCCGGGATCGCCATGGTGTCCATCCAGATGGTGCTCCCCTCCTTCGGCAATCGGTATTCGAAGTCGACCCCCTTGCCCGCCTCGGCGGCGGCGCGCCTGGCCTGGGTCATGTCGCCGCTGTAGCCCAGGGAGAGGCAGAGATCCCCGTTCACCAGCTGAGTCACCGGCTGGGACTGGAACTTGCGGATATAGGGCTTGATCCCCTTGAGCAGGGCCAGGGCCGCCTCCAGATCGTCCGCCTTGCCGCTGCGGGGATCCCGCCCAAGATAGTGCAGCACCACCGCCAGCACCTCGTCCGGGGAGTCGATGACCGAGATGCCGCAATCTGCAAATTTCGCCGCCAGCTCGGGCTTGAACAGCATGTCCAGGCTGCTGACCGGGGCATCCGGCATCCGCTGCTTGATAGCGTCCGCATTGTAGGTGAGCCCTATGGTGCCCCAGGTGTAGGGCACCACGGCCTCCTTCGCATGGGGATAGGCCTGCTGCAACCGCGCCAGGCCGGGGTCTATGTCCCCCAGGTGTTGCAGCTTGCCCTTGTCGAGGGGCTGCAGGCTGCCCGCCCGCATCAGCCGCTCCGCCACCGTGTCCCCCGGGAAGATGAGGTCATACCCGCTGCGACCCGCCATCAGCTTGGCCTCCAGGGTCTCGCTGCTGTCCATCACGTCGTAGATGACCCGGATCCCGGTCTCCCGGGTGAATTCGCTCAGGGTATCGGGGGCGAAATAATCGGACCAGTTGTAGAGGCGCAGCACCTTCTCTTCCTGCGTCTCATCGGCCTGAACCCCGACGCTCAGCAGCAGGGCCAGCCCCATGGCTATCTTGGTCAAGGCACTCATGATGGACGCCCTCCCCGCTGGCCCTACCCATCCAGGCTCAGCAAGGCGCCATACATCTCGGGGCGGCGATCTCGATAGATGCCCCAGGTCAGCCGCTCCTCGGCCATGGCGGCGAGATCCAGCTCCCGCACCAGCACGCCCGGGGTATCCCTGTCCGCCTCGGCCAGCAGAGCCCCCTTGTGATCCGTGATGAAGGAGGAGCCATAGAAGCGCATCTGCAACGCGGGATCCCGGGTCGCCACCTCGCGTCCGATGCGGTTGGCGGCGATCACCGGCATGATGTTGGCGGCGGCGTGGCCGCGCTGGGTCAGCTGCCAGTGATCCCGGGAATCGAGCCCCTCTGCCCCCGGCTCCGAGCCGATGGCGGTGGGATAGAGCAGCAGCTCGGCCCCCTGCAGCGCCATGGCGCGGGCCGCCTCCGGGAACCACTGATCCCAGCAGATGCCGACCCCGATGCGGCCAGCGGCCGTGTCCCAGACCCGAAACCCCGTATCCCCCGGGCTGAAATACTCCTTCTCCTGATAGCCGATGGCGTTCGGGATATGGGTCTTGCGATAGACCCCGAGCAGGCGACCATCCGCATCCGCCATCGCCAGGGAGTTGAAGTAGGCGTTGCCCGCACGCTCGAACCAGCTGATGGGCAACACCACCCCCAGCTCCCGCGCCAGGGCCGAGAAGCGGCGCAGCACCCGGCTCTGCTCGAACGACTCCGCCAGCGCCAGATGGCCGTGGTATTGCTCGATGCAGAAATAGGGGGTGGCGAAGAGTTCCTGCAACAGCACCAGGTTGGCCCCCCTGGCGGCGGCGTCCCGTACCAGGCTCTCCGCTGTGTCCAGATTGCGCTCCAGCTCCCAGCTGCAAGCGAATTGTGTGGTGGCGACAACGATCTTGCTCATCCGGATACCCTCCCTGACACGCGTTCCCGCTGACAGGCAAACTGCATGGTTGCGACGACCTTGTTCATGAATCTCTCCTCCCTGATCCCGTCATGAGGCCTCGCAGACGCCTGACGAGGCCGCTCCAAACGCTTACCCCTGCACCGGCCAGGCCGGCTGCTGCTGGGTGATGCAGTGAATGCCGCCCCCGCCGTGGGCCAACTGGTTGATGCGCACCGGCACCAGCTGCCTGTTCGGGAAGGCGCGCCTCAGCACCTCCCCCGCCGCCTCGTCCGCGCCTACGCCGTAGGCGGGCATGATGATGGCGCCGTTGGCGAGGTAGAAGTTGGTGTAGGAGGCGCAGAACACCTCCGCCTCGGCGTCCACCGCCTCGCTCGCCTCGAACAGCTCGAGGCACTCGAAGGAGCGACCTCTCGCATCGGTGACCAGGGCCAGGGCTCGGCGGTTCTCCCGCACCACGCGGCCATAGGTGGAGTGCCCGTCCAGGGTGGCGTCCACCAGCAGGTGGCCGGGGCGGCTGAAGGCGCAGACCCCGTCCACATGACCGTCCGTCATGTCGCCGGTGACGTGGTCCGGATCCCCCGGCAGCCAGATAGTCTTCTCGATGCCGAGCAGGCGGCTGAAGATCCGTTCGATCTCCACTTTGGTCATGCCGGGGTTGCGGTTGCTGTTGAGCAGCACCGACTCCGTGGTGATCAGGGTGCCCTCCCCATCCACATGGATGGCGCCCCCTTCGTTGGCGAGGAAGCTGCCGATGCACTCCAGCTCCAGGCTGTTGAGAACGCGCCGCGCCAGCCCCTCGTCCAGACCGTGGGCCGACTTGCCGCCCCAGGCGTTGAAACGCCAGCTGATCCCGGCGGTGCCAAGCTCGGGATGGCAGATGAAGGTGGGGCCGGAGTCACGGCACCAGCTGTCATCCACCGGCAGGGGTATGAAGCGCACCCCGTCGCCGCACAGGGCGCGAGCCTCGACCTGTGCGGCGGGATCCACCACCAGGTTCACCGGTTCGAAGCGGGCGATGGCATTGACCACCCGGGCGAAGTCCTGCTGGACCTGGGGCAGGGTTACGCCCCAGCCGTTTTCCCACAGCGCCTTGTTGTGCGGCCAGACCATCCAGGTCGCCGCGTGCCGGCACCACTCCGCTGGCATGAACCAGCCCACAGCCCTCATTCCCTGCTCGCGCATCTCAGCCTCTCTGATTAGGTACTATTAAGGTTATTGACGATGGGAATAGACTATTCTCCCCGCTGATGGGTAACAAACGATCGATTTTCGATAAAAGTGATAAGTGGAGCTAATCAATGATGTTCAAACACTGGCCCCCTCTCAACGTGCTGCGCGGCTTCGAGGCGGCGGCCAGGCTCGGCAGCTTTCATCAGGCGGCCCAGGAGCTGCACCTCACCCAGTCTGCCATCAGTCAGCAGATCCGCTCGCTGGAGGAGCTGCTTGGCCAGCCTCTGTTTCACCGCCAGGGACGTTCCGTCGCCCTGACCGACGCGGGCCAGGATCTGCTGGAGACGACCCAGCAGGTGCTGCTGCAACTGGCGGTGGGAATACAGCGCCTCGAGCAGTACCGCAAGCCGAACCAGCTGGTGCTCAACACCAGTACCGCCATCGCCCGCCTCTGGCTGCTGCCCCGGCTGGCCGACCTTCACACCCAGCATCCGGGCATCGATCTCTGGCTGTTCACCAGCGACGACACGCCGAACATGGCCGAGCAGACCATCGACATTTCGCTGCGCTGGGGGCTGGCTCCCCAGGCGGAATGCCGCCATCAGCCGCTGCTGGCGGATCGGCTGCTGCCGGTGGCGAGCCCGGCCGTGCTGGCACAGCCCGCGCAGGAGCGCACCACCCTGCACGGGGAGCGGGAGATGGACTGGCACCACTGGACCCTCAAGGGCGGCGACGATCTGCACCTGCAGACCCAGGGGCTCAACTTCTCCGATCCCGGCTTGTTGCAGGATGCGGCCAGCGCCGGGCTCGGGGTGGCGCTGGCGAGCGAGCTGCTCTCTCGCGACGCACGCCGACAGGGGTGGCTGCTGCCCCTCTCGTCCCACCGGGTGGCCGGGCCGAACTGGAACATGCTGATCCATCAGGAGAGCGAAGCCAGCCCCCAGTGCCGGGCGGTGAGCCAATGGCTCCAGCAGCAGTTTGCCGCAGAGGCTGCCACCCGGGACCAGGACGCGACACTCTGAGAGCGGTCACTGAATCGGGGCGGCAAGGGTGATTAAATGGCCCCTTCCCTTTTGCCGGATATCGCCGTGACCATGCCATCCGTCCCCCAGCCCCTCTCGTCCTGGCCCGAGCACCTGCAGGCCTCCTGGCTGCGCTGTGCCCACCAGACCAGCGCGTCCCTCTGGCATCCTCCCCACTGTGCCAGAGGGCAGACCCTGGAGAGCCTGCGCCAGCGCAAACGGGACCTGCTCACTACCGGCGAGATGGCGCTGGAGGATCTCTACGAGTTCATGGAGGGGCGCCCCTGCGCCCTGCTGCTCACCGACGAGAGCGGTTGCCTGCTGGCCCGGACCGGCCACCCCGATACCCTGCAGGCGCTGGCGGCACTCGGTTTTGGCCCAGGCGCGTTTTTCAGCGAGGGACGCATCGGCACCAATGCCGTCAACCTGGCGGCCCTGGAGGGGGTGCCGCTCTGCGTCAGCGGCCCCCAGCACTTCAACCAGCGTCTGCACCCCTGGCACTGCTGTGCCAGCCCCGTCTACAACAGCACCGGTCGCCAGGTGGCGATCGTGGCCCTGATCTGCCGGGTGGAAGAGGCCGCGCCGGGGGATCTCGCGCTCACCGTCAGCGCCGGCCGTGAGCTGGCCAATCTGCTGCAGATGGAGCGCTTGATGCAGGAGTCCCAGCACCACTTGAGCGAGCTCTATGCCCTGCTGGATGGCATGGAAGACGGCGTGCTGGCCTGGGATCCCCAGGGGCGGCTGCGCTACCTCAACGCCCTGGCGGCCAGTCGGCTGCAACTCGACCCGGCTGTCTGCCTGGGCCAGCCCCTCGATCACCATCTGCTGATGCCCCAGCGCCTGCGTCTGGCCATCGCGGAGATGACCCCCCTGAGCCATGTGGAGGTGACGCTGGAGCGGCGAGAGACCCGGGGCGAGGCCTTCATCGACGCCCTGGTGAGCCTCAAGCCCCTGCCGGGGCCGGACGGGGTCAGCTTCATCGTCCTGCTCCATCCCACCGATCGATTGCGCGCCATTCATCAACTGCGCCAGACGGTGCCCGAGCTCTCCGCCCTGGTGGGAGAGTCAAGCGCCATGCGCAAACTGCTGCGCCACGCCCGCCAGGCGGCCAGGGGACAGGGCCCCGTCCTGCTGCGGGGGGAGGAGGAGGTGGGCAAGGCCCAACTGGCGGAGGCCATCCACTTTGGCAGCGAGCGAGCCGCCGGCCCCCTGGTCATCTTCAACTGCCAGGCATGGCCGAGTGAGCGGATGGCGCTGGAACTCATGGGGTCCGACGAGGCGGGGCAGGAGCGGGCCGGCAAGTTCGAGCTGGCTCACGGTGGCACGCTAGTGCTGGAGCAGGTGGAGTGCCTGCCCGCCCCCATGCAGGCCGCCCTGCTGCAACTGCTCAAGACGGGGCGCATCCAGCGCTTCGACTCCGCCCGCATCCTGCCCCTCAGGGTGAGGATCATCGCGACCAGCAGCGCCCCGCTGGAGCAGCGGGTGCAGGAGGGGGGATTCGGGCGCCAGCTGCTCTATGCGCTGCAAGGGTGCGAACTCTGGCTGCCGAGCCTGCGGGAGCGCAGCGCCGATCTGCCTGGCCTCATCCGCCAGCACCTGGCGGTGCAGGGGGGCGAGCCGGGGCGCCAGTTCACCCCTGACGCCCTCGACTGCCTGCTGGCCTACCCCTGGCCCGGCAACCTGGGGGAGCTGCGCAGCGCCATCGAGTACGCCCTGCTGCATTGCAGTGAGGCACAGATCCCGCCCCGGGCGCTCCCGGCCGCCATCCGCCAGGGCCATTGCCTGCTGGCGGACGAGGTGGTGGGACAGCCGCTGCTCACCCTGGCGGAGCTGGAGCATCAGGCAATCCTGCGGGCCGCCCGTGCCAGCAAGGGCCAGGTCAGCCAGATGGCGCGCCAGCTCGGGATCAGCCGCACCACCCTCTGGCGGCGACTCAAACTGCTCGACATCGATCCCGCCGACTACCACCACTGACCAGAACGCCCCTCAAAAAAAGCGGGCCCCGTCGTGACGGGGCCCGGATGGGGAAATGTTTCAGTCGCCGAAGCGATCCCGCGCCAGTTGCTGGAAGCAGCTCAGCGCCGCCCCGGCATCCTCCCCTCGCGCCAGCAGGATGAGCCTGTCCCCCTGGCGCACATCGAGCATGGCGAGCCGGCTCAGGCTGCGGGGATTCGCCTCTTTGTCCCCCTTTTGCAGCCTGAGTTCAGCGGCAAAGGGCTTGAGTGCCGCGACCAGTCGGGCGGCGGGGCGCACATGCAGGCCGTGGGGATTCTCCACCACCACCTCGCAGCGCAGCCAGCCGTCGTCGGCAACGGGGGCTGCCTCCGTGGTAGCCTGCGCCGCACTGGCAGGCAGCATTCCCTGTTTCGGGCCCAGGGCGCCAAGCGCCTCGGCGGCGACCTCGTCCAGCGTCAGGCCTGCGCCAGCGGCCACCACGGCGGCCAGAGTGCCCTCGACCAGCGGGGCGGGGCTGAGCCGCACCCGGGCGCTCAGCTCGGGGGGCAGCAGCTCGAGGGCGGTCTCGGCGCTCAGGAGGGCGCTGCCCAAGTCCATCAGCACCAGCACCCCGCTGCCGTCATCCGCCTCTTCCATCGCACTCATCACGGCGATGGCGTCGGTGCCGATGGGATGGGCGGGGTCATCGACCCCGGCCGCCAGCAACAGCTTCGCCGGGCTGCCGAGCTGATCGGCCAGGGCTTTCAAACCGGCCGCAAGCATGGCGCTGTGAGAGACCACTACGATGCCGATCATGTCACAACCTCGCTCTGTCACGCAGGGCGGTCAGCAGCAGCAGGGTCGAGGTGGCCCCCGCATCCTGATGGCCGATGCTGCGCTCACCAAGATAGCTGGCGCGCCCCTTGCGGGCCTGCATCTGGATGGTGGCCTCGGTGCCGGCTGTGGCGGCAGCCACCGCCTTGTCCAGCGCCTCGGGGAGCGGCAGGCCCTGTTGTTCAGCCTGCTGCAGGGCGGCCAAAGCGGGCCACCAGGCATCGCACATGGTCTTGTCACCCGGCTCGGCACGGCCACGGGAGACGATCCCCTCCACCCCGTCGCTCAGCATCTTGCCGAGCTGGCCGAGGGTCAGGCTCTGGCAGGCATCGCTGCTGGCCGCCGCCCGGATGAAGAAGGTGCCGTAGAGGGGTCCGCTGGCGCCGCCGACCGAGGAAAGCAACGTCATGCCGGTGGTTTTGAGCACCTGGCCGATGTCCTTGTCCGCCACCGCGGGCAGCTTCTCCGCCACCTTGGCAAAGCCGCGCTGCATGTTGAGGCCGTGGTCGCCGTCGCCGATGTCGGTATCCAGCGCGGTGAGGTAGTCACGCTGCTCGGTGAAGATGTGCTCGCAGTCGAGCAGCCAGTTGACGATCTGATGTTTGCTTAACATAAATATTCCTCAGCAGCCGCGCCGCAGGGCCGGGGTGTGAACGGGGGCATCCCACAGGGTCATCAGCTCGTCATCCACCTTGAGCAGGGTGATGGAGATGCCGGTCATGTCGAGGGAGGTGCAGTAGGGGCCGATGAGGTTGCGCACCAGGTGGATGCCCGCCTCTTCGCACAGGGCCGCGAGGCGGCCATAGACGCCGTAGAGCTCGGAGATGGGGGTGCCGCCGAGGCTGTTAACCAGGACGATGACCCTGTCACCTCCATTGAGCGGCTCGATAAAGGTGTGCTCCTCCTGCCAGCTGCCGGTGCCTCTGTCCCAGTGGCGCAGAGTGCGGCCATAGGGGCTGTTGTCGGTCAGCTCCTTGAACATGTCGTCCACCAGGGCGTTGAGGTCGGTGAAGGGACGGCGTTCGATGCCCGGCTCGCCGTGGATGCCGACGCCGAACTCCACCTCGTTGTCAGCCAGGATGAAGGAGGGCTTGCCCGCAGCAGGGACGGTGCAGGCATGCATGGCCACGCCTATGGTGCGGCTCTGGTTGTTGATGCGACGGGCCAGCGCCTCGCAGCGCGCCAGATCGTAGCCCGCCTCGGCGGCGGCACCGACCAGCTTCTCGCACAGCACTGTCGTGGCAACACCACGGCGGCCAGCGGTGTAGAGGCTGTCCTTCACCGCCACGTCGTCATCGATGAGGGCGAAGCCCACCTTGACCCCGTCACCGTGCAGCAGCTCGACCGCCGTCTCGAAGTTGAGCACGTCGCCGGTGTAGTTCTTCACCAGAAACAGCACGCCGGCGCCGCCGTCGACGGCCTGACCGCACTCGTACATCTGATCCGGGGTCGGGGACGTGAAGATCTCGCCGGGGCAGGCACCATCCAGCATTCCTTTGCCCACCAGGCCACCGTGCATGGGCTCGTGGCCGCTGCCGCCACCGGAGACCAGCGCCACCTTGCCCGTCACGGGGGAATCGGCGCGGGTGATGTAGTGGGGTTCGATTCGCACCTTGAGCTCGGGGTGGGCAGCAGCCATCCCCATCAGTTGTTCACGGACCACGGCATCGACAGCGTTGATCAGCTTCTTCATGGCTCACTCCTTGGCTTGCCACCATACGGGTGGACAGATGGTTGATGCAGCCAGTCTAGCGAGCCATAGGGGGATAAAAATGACAGGGATTTCGGTTCGGATCTGAAACAACAAACGAAGCCTGACGTTTCAATCTGAAACGAGCGGATGGGGAAGATCCGGGAAAGTGTTAGCCGCCTCACAGCCATGAAAAAGGGCCCCGCAGGGCCCTTCTCGATAGCGTGAGGATTAGATGGCCCAGCCACCGGCGTAGAAGATCACCAGGGCCACAGCGATGATGACGGTGCCGATGTTGAGCTTCTTCCACTCGGCGGCAAACAGGCGGCCGACCACCAGGGCCACGAAGCCCAGCATGATGCCGGTGACGATGTTGCAGGTGAGCACGATGAAGACGGCGCACAGCATGCCGGAAAGGGCATCGACCGAGTCGTTGAAGTCCAGCTTGGTGACGTTGCCCAGCATCAGCAGGCCCACATACATCAGGGCCGGTGCGGTGGCGTAGGCCGGTACCAGATAGCTCAGCGGGGAGAGGAAGATCATCAGCAGGAAGAGCACGCCGACCAGGGTGGCGGTCAGACCTGTCTTGCCGCCGGCAGCGGTCCCTGCGGCAGATTCGATGTAGACGGCTGCCGGAGCACCACCTACCACGCCCGCCACCATGCTGCTGACGGAGTCCGCAGTCAGGGCCTTGCCACCGCTGATGATGTGACCACGCTCGTTGATGAGGCCAGCCTGACCGGCCACGGCACGGATGGTGCCGGTGGCGTCAAACACGGCGGTCATCACCAGCGCCAACACGGTCGGAATCACCACCGGATTGAGGGCGCCCAGCAGATCCATGCTGCCCACCAGGGAGCCATTCTCGCCACTCAGGCTCGGCATGGCGAAGAAGCCCTGCCAGGTCACTTTCGGATCGAAGATGAGGCCGAGGATGGAGATGGCGATGATCACCATCAGGATGCCGCCCGGCACCTTGCGGCGCTCCAGGCCGAAGATGGCAGCCAGGCCCAGCACCGTCATGATGACCGGGAAGGCGGTGATCTCGCCGAGCTGCACCGGCAGGCCAGCCCCTTCATTCTTGATCACCATGCCGACCCCGTTGGTGGCGATCAGCAGCAGGAACAGGCCGATACCGATGCCGGTACCGTGGGCAATGCCGGAGGGGAGGTTGTCCAGGATCCACTGGCGCACGCCGGTGACGCTGATCAGGGTGAACAGCACCCCCATCAGGAAGATGGCGCCAAGGGCAACCGGAATGCTCAGCCCCTGACCCAGCACCAGGCTGAAGGCGGTAAAGGCGGTGAGAGAGATGGCACAACCGATGGCCATCGGCAGCTTGGCCCAGAGCCCCATCAGCAGGGAGCCGAAGGCGGCGATCAGACAGGTCGCCACAAACACCGGGCCCTGCTCAAAACCGGCTGCGCCCAGCATGTTCGGCACGACGATGATGCTGTAGACCATCGCCAGGAAGGTGGTCAACCCGGCCAGCAGCTCCTGTCGCACCGTGCTGCCACGCTGGCTGATGGAGAAATAGGAATCCAGAAACCCGCCATTGCCGGCGCGGGCCGTCGTTTGTTGCGTTGCCATAGTTCATCCTGAAAGTGTGAAGGAAATCGTTTGCTTGCTGGCGCGCAAAATAGCAAGAATTTGGCGAGATTGCAGCGGATAAGCCTCCATTTCCCCGAAGTTTTTCATAAAAGGGCTCGTTGGAGGCCTCATTTTCCATGAGAGAGGCCCATCCCAAGCTTCTACACTCTTAGCTAGCCACGTTCCCATCTACCGGAGAGAAGCCCATGCACACAAGCAACCTGCTTGGCCAGATCCCCTCCCCCCTGCCCAGTGAAGTGTTCGCGGATCTGGTCAGTACCAACAATGTTCGTATCGAGCGCATTCTCTCCCAGGGGCAGCAGACCCCTACCGGAGAGTGGTTCGATCAGGATGAACACGAATGGGTATTGCTGGTGCAGGGAGAGGCCATCCTGGTCTTCATCACACCGGATACCGGGGTACAGGAACGCGTCCATCTGGGGCCGGGGGATTACATCAACATCCCGGCGCACCTTCAGCACAGGGTGGAGTGGACCCATCCGACCGAGACAACCATCTGGCTCTGCGTCTATTACTAGCAAGCTCACGGCTCAAGAAGGCAATGCTTCTGCTGCGAATATCGAAGAGGAGACCGTGGAGACGAAAAAAAGCCCAGTCTTTCGACTGGGCTTCTTAAGTAGTGGCGGAGCGGACGGGACTCGAACCCGCGACCCCCGGCGTGACAGGCCGGTATTCTAACCGACTGAACTACCGCTCCGCATTCGGTT